>JAGDAE010000287.1 GCA_017959645.1 Kiritimatiellia bacterium | reverse complement strand
GACGGTCTCTGGTGGGAGGGGCGCGGCGTGGTCGAGAAGGTTCTCGCCGACGACGAGACCCCGCCGCGCCACCAGCGCTTCTTCCTGCGCGACGACCGCGGCCGTTCGCTCTTCTTCGCGCACAACGTCGACGAAGCCCCGCGCGTCCCGGACCTCCGCGAAGGCGACGAGCTCTCCTTCCGCGGCGAATGGCGCGACAACGAGATGGGCGGCGCGATGCACTGGACCCATCGCGCCGGCACCGGCCGCCGCAAGGGCGGCTGGCTCGAGCGCGACGGCGTCCGCTACGAATAGTTCCGCGCCCGCCCGCTCTACGTCGACAGTTTGCTCCAGTCCGTCTCTTCTCCGCGGCGGACGGCGGCGGAGAGGCGGCGGAGGTATTCCGCGCGGGACATGAAGGCGGCGCCGAAGCGCTCCATGTGGTCCGAACGGGTCTGGCAGTCGACCATCGGGCAGCCGGCGGCGAAGAGCATCGGGGCGAGCGTGGCGAAGGCGCACTTGGAGGCGTCCGTCGCGAGCGAGAACATCGACTCGCCGCAGAAGACGCCGCGGACCGAGACGCCGTAGAGCCCGCCGACCAGTTCGCCGCCCGCCCACGCCTCGGCGGAGTGCGCGAAGCCGGCCCTGTGCAGCGCCACGTAGCCCGCGCGGAGGCGGTCGTTGATCCAGGTGCCGCCGTCGGGCCGGGGAACCGCCGCGCAGGCCGCGATGACGCGCTCGAACGCGCGGTCGACCGTGATCTCGAAGGGCCGCTTCTTCAGGACCCGCTGCAGGGAGCGCGGAACCTTGAAGTTCTCCGGCAGGAGGACGAAGCGCGGGTCGGGCGAATGCCAGGTGATGCGGCCGCGGAACGTCGACCACGGGAAGATGCCGCCGGCGTAGGCCTCGAGGAGCCGCGGCACGGAGTAGTCGCCGCCGATGGCGAGGATGCCGTCCTCGTCCGGGCTCGCGAGGCGGGCCGGCGGGAAGCGCGGGTCGTCGTCGTCGAGCAGGTAGACGCTCATCCGACGCTCTCCACGGTCGCACGGAGCCCGCCGGCCCGCAGAGCGGCCGCATGGATTTCCGCCTTCGCCCTCTCTTCGACCTCGGCGATGGCGCGGCCGCGCACGTGGGCCTCGACCGCGATCTTCTCGGCCAGCTGTTCGCTGTGGCCGAATACCGCGCAGAGCAGCCGGATCACATCGGAGAACCAGTTCACGTCGTCGTTGAAGAGGACGACCTGCGAGTCCCATCCGAGCCCGTCGCCGAGCCCGTCGTCCGGAACGACGACGGGCTCTTCCGTCTTGGGTGACGGCGCTTTCCTCTTGCGCGGCGGCGCTATGGTCGGCACGACTTGTCCTCCCTGGCGAGTATCGCGTTTTCCATGCGCGTCATTCTACCAAAAGGCGGTGAAAGAGAAAAGAACCGGTTCGATTTCGAATCGATGGTCGCGCTGATGCTTGCCCCGCGCACAGCCGTGTGGTAGACTCTTCCCCGTTCGCGCGACACCATGCCGCGCACACGAGAACACCTCAAGATTCGTTGAAATCAATTTCGGATGTTTCTTGACAAACGAAGAGAGACCGCCGACATGATGAAGTACTGCCAAGAACGAATCTTCGACAATCCAAAACTCATCAAACGCTATTTGGATTTACTGCAACTTGTAGGACGTCGCATTATCTCCGTTGACATTTCGGACTTTGACGGATCGGAAGGGTTCGGTAGTCCAAGCGAACTCAAGAAACGGAAGTTTTGGAACAATCTTTCACGTGTCAGCTATGAGGTTGACTTTACGTCACCGTTCCACATTTGCTTTGAAGATGGATCCGGTATCGAACTGACCGCTCGCGACGACACTTGGTATACTGTCCAGTTTGAAGTCACTCGTTTTCGCAAAAAAATCTTTCAGAAGAGCATTTCGCGTGCTGATTGTGAATACTCTGCCGTTCTTGGCCATCGAATCGCTTCCGTGGACATCGTGACGGAAAAGAACGCGAAGAATTCGCTTGGGTTTTGGATTGACAAAAAACGGCACCGTCAAGTCGACGTGATCAAATGGATCGTGATCCGAACGGACAATAACTATTCAATAAGAATCGGCGCGAATTGTTACGACTTCGTCTGGTACGAACTGAACGGACCTGACGGGAAAATGGTCGAGAAATCTCTTGCGAAAGGATTTCGGGACGCTAATCGATTCCGAAAGGAGTACTTGAAATCTGTATCGGTACCTATAGCGCAAAACGTCGGCTTGGATTCAAACGCTCCCGATTCAGCAGCGCGAAGAGTTAACGCTATCATTCTCAACGCTCCGAATGCTCGTACATTTGTGGATCCGAAAGCCCTGCGGAAAGCACTATCAGCCCGTTCGCTTGAATGTAGGCGCATTTCGGGTTTCTGGTTGGGTGGATTTTGGGGAGACTTTGATTATGGTTCGTATCCCCTTCCCGACATCCAGAAAACTCGCAAGGACAAAAGAAACCGAATCGTTCAATTTAAGGCGGATGCCGGATTGAACATCCGCTTCACCGATGGTTCAATCCTGTTTTTGCATTCTGATGACTCTCTTGAGGAGCCGCGGGTCCAATTCCGATTCCGTCAATTTGATTTGAACGAAACAATCCGATACGAAACGGTTCCGAGTCCAGAAAACATCTTCCTATCATTGGCACTTGGTGCCAAAATCAAATCCGTTTCGGTAATCGAAGCAAAATCCAAAACTTTCAGTTGGGGGCAAAGAACCATCACGCCAAAAAGAGGCATGATTTCTCGTGTTGATATTCAACTGAGCAATGGCCTGACATTGAAGTTTGAGCCAACGGAATGGGACTATGTTGAATATAGTCTAGTTGACAAATCTGGAAAACTAGTGGAACAAGTTCCGGCAGAGGCCTTACGTCTTGCCGAGAAGTTTGCCAGTAACCATACCTACAGGAGAACGAAACAACCATGAACATGAATGAAACGCCCGTGACCAACATAGAGAAGAAGTCGATTGGAAACTTGGTCTCTCTTTTCAAGTCCAAACGATTGATTCTCGGACCGAAGTTTCAACGTGGTTCTGTCTGGAAGCTTTCGGATCGAACAAAATTGATTGACACCATTATCCGTGGATATCCGATTCCGGCAATCTTTTTGTTCAAAAGGAAGAATGCGAAGGGTCGGATTGTTTATGACGTAATCGACGGCAAACAACGACTTGAAACCTTGCTTCTTTTTATGGGGTTGATGCCACGCATCGAAGGCAATCGCTATTCCGTCAAATTGACTGAAACTATCGATGGAACAGATGTCAAAAAATCCGTTTCGTGGCAATCTCTATCCCAAAAGGTCCAACAGTCGATTCTTCGATGCGAGATTCCCGTCATCTACGTTTCCGGAACAAATGATGTTATCAGCGATATTTTCGTCAGAATCAACACTCGCGGGAAACGCTTGACTCGTGCCGAAATCTTCGATACGCTCTACGCCAATCGTCCCTTCTGGAAAAGTATCGATAAATTGGCCGTGGAACTTGAACCTCTGTTCTTGGAAAAACGCATATTCAACAAGGAACGAACGAACAGAAAGGAACACGTGTCTCTTCTTTCGGAAATCGCGCTTGCCGTCTTCAAGGATGCTTCCGTGCAAGACAAGAAACGTGCGGTCGAATTGATGATGGAAGAGAATCCGATTCCCCCTGTGAGCATTGGAAGAGTCATGCGCGAAACGGAGGAAGCGGTTCGTTTCGTTTGCGAGTTTCTTCTTCCCGACAAAGGCAGTTCGCGTTTCAGCAAAGTATCGGATTTTTATTCCCTCGTCGTATTGATTGCCGAGTTCATGAGACGCAATAGCGGAGCTGTTTTGAACGAAGACACAGCTTCACGTGCTCGCGGAATTCTTCGTCTGTTCGGCATTTTGGTGGATAAACTGCGTCAACAGCAACGGGATATTAGTGTTAAACGGACGATGGGCGAGGATGTCCGCGACTATTTGTTAAGTGTTCAATCAAACTCTGATGGTCTACAACAAAGAAGAGTTCGCCGGCGGATTCTCGAAGGACTCCTCCATTCGGTGTTTGAAATCAAAGACTCACGCAGATTGTTCACGAAAGAACAACGGCGGATTTTATTCAATTCGGAGAAAAAGAAAGTTTGTTACCTCTGCGGGAAACCGCTTTCGTTCGACGAAGCGACTATCGACCATCTCGTTGCGTATGCAAAAGGCGGAAAAACATCTTTGGCAAACGGAAGAATTTGTCATGGCAGTTGCAATTCGAGGAAAGGAGCTCGGTAAATATCGGAGTAACGGCGGCGAGCCCAACCCCTCGCGCCGAAAGGAGCTGCGCCACTCGCGCTTCGGCGACCTCAAGGCCCTGCTCGAACTGCGCTGACCGGCGGCGGATTACGCCTGTCTAGCTCCGGGCGCGGTCGAGGCGGCGGTCGAGCCAGAGCAGGACGAGCGTCGGGACGACCGCGGGGACGGCGCGCCCGAAGAACCGCGCGAACGGATAGGACCCCGCGGCGTCCCGCAGGACCGAGAAGTCGGCGAAGACGGCATAGATGCCGAGAATCACGAGCAGGAGCGCCGCGCTCGCGATCCACGCGCCTTTCCACGGTTCGAGCGAGACGGCCTTCGCGTCCGCGAAGGAATGCGGCTCCCGGCGCGGCGCGAGGAGGCGGACGAGGAGCATCAGGTCCGTCAGCGCGAGGAAGCACGCGCCCACGAAGTGGTATTCGCCCATCGCGTCCACGACGTCGAGCCCCTGGAACCGCGGCAGCACGAAGTAGCCGGCGGAGAGGAGGACCACGCCGCCGACGAGCCCGACGAGCGCCGAGGCCTGCGGCGCGCGGCGCGACACGAGTCCGACGAGCACCACCGCGAGGATCGGGATGAAGTAGATCGAGTTCATCTTCTGGAGGTAGCCGAAGATCGAGGGGACCGCGTCGAGCATCGGGGAGAGCGTCATCGCCGCGAGCGCGATGCCGAGGCCGAACCACTTGCCGGCGCGCACGCACGTGAGGTCCGGCGCCTGCGGGCGCAGCTTCTTGTAGATGCCGAGCGAGCAGAGCGTGCAGGTGGAGTTCAGCGCCGAGTTGAAGCTCGAGAGCACCGCGCCCGCCATCACGGCCGCGAAGAAGCCCGCGAGCCACGGCGGGAGCACCGTCCGGACGAGCTCGCCGTAGGCGTTGGCCTCGCGGAGCAGGCCCGTGGCCTCGTCGACCACCGCGGGCGACGAGGGCGAGATCGCGCCGTGCTTGAAGAGGAAGAAGGCCATGATGCCGGGCAGCACCAGGTAGAGCGGGCCGATGAGCTTGAGCAGACCGCATAGGAGCACACCCTTCTGCCCCTCCTTGAGCGACGAGGCGGCGAGCGTGCGCTGGATGATCTGCTGGTTGGTGCACCAGTAGAAGACGTTGAGGAGGAGGACCCCCGTGAAGATCTCGAGGAAGGGCGCCTGGCTGTCCTCGGCGCCGATGGAGTTCACGTGCTCCGGGATGTCGGCGGCGAGGTTCCGCAGGCCGCGGACGATCGAGCCGCCCTGCGCGGCGGCCTCGCCCGAGAGGTCGATCGCGCCGCACGCCCAGAGGCCGAAGAACGTGATCATGAAG
>JAGDAE010000286.1 GCA_017959645.1 Kiritimatiellia bacterium | reverse complement strand
TCGACGGCCTCGATCTCGGCCACCGGATTCGCCGCCGACCAGTAGGTGATGCCGTCCTTTACCGCCGCGTAGCGGATATACGCCGCGCCGGACGGCACGTCGACCGACATATCGACGCTTCCGCCGGCTCCGACCGTGCCGAAGTCGCCGGAAATCTCGTTCCAGTCTGCGGGGTCGTTGCCCGCGTAGTCGCTCGCCCAGTAAACCTTTACCGTTCCGCCGGTCGCCTTCTGGTTGAATACTACCGAGGCCGTAGCCGTGTCGCCGTTCAGAAGCTGGCTCGATATCGCCGCCGCCTCGTCGCAGGCGAGTATGTCGAAGAATCTTACGCCGTTCGAGTCGGTGAAGGTGTTCCACCAGTTGCCGCCGCCGTCCTGCCATTCGCCGGTCGTGTCCGAGGTCTTGCGCCAGCTCGCGCCGGGGATGCCGGCGTAAGCGCCGAAACCGCCGCTGCCGTTGCCGCAATAGATCGTGACCTTGTACCACCCTGCGGCCTCGCAGGTCCATGTGCGGGTATCCTGGGCGCCGTACCAGTTGGCGAGGACGAGAGTGCCCAGATCGGAACCATCGGCGCTTATGTAGACGTTGCAGTTGTCGTCGATCACGCCGGTGAAAGCGTATTCCGCCGCGTCGAAATGCATCCAGAACGTGTAGCCGAAAGTGATGTAGTCCGTCCAGGTGCTTATACCGGTCGATCCATCCGGATAGGTCACGGTCCACCCGGTATAGTCGGCGTAGTGGAGCGCGTAGCATCCGGCGACCGTGCCGCAGTCCGAACTGGCTTTTATGTCGAAGCCGAGATCCCAGTTGTTGCCGAAAACCCTCGCTTGGTAGATGCACGGGAACATGTTGACGCCGGCGACGATCGCTTCGCCAAGCGTCGAGAACGCGAACGTGTCGCAGATGCCGACCTGGTTGCCGAGATTGTTTTCGAGGACGATCTTGCCGAAATACGCGGTATCCGGCATCAGCTCCGAAAACGTCACGCTCGCAATACCTTCCGCATCGACGGTGGACAAGGTGTTGGTGTAAGCGAGATCGTCCTGGCTCCTGCCGTACGCCAGCTTGATGTCGCAGCTTTCGGCGCCCTCGCCCATCGAGCCGACGAGAACGCCGAAGACGGCACCCGACACGGTCGGCGCGCAGCCGCGGAGCGCTCCCGACGGCGCGGCGAGGCTTCTGGACGGAAGCGCCGACAGTTCGATCGCCTCGCCCATGAACACGTCGTCGCCCAATTTCACCTTTATGCCGGCATACGCATCGCCGGCGGAAACGTCGAACACCACCTGGCGGAACTGTTCTCCGGCCGCTATCGTCCCGCCGATCGCTTCGCCCTCGGCGGCGATCAAACCGTCGGAGCTCGCCGATGAAACTCCGTATATCTGCCCTCCGACAAGCTTGCTGTTGCAAAGCACCGTCAGCGAAACCGTGTCGCCGGCGCGCGAGCGGTCGACGATGTCGATGCTGACCACGTCCGATTCCGCCCAGCCGTAGAATTCCAGCTCCGAAAGGTCTGCGCACCATCCCCAGCCGTCGCCCGGCAGCTGCGGGGCCCAGACGTATGCATAGCGGTACGCGTTGGAGCTGGCGGTCTCGATTTCGTACCAGCGCTGGGTGTCGTAGGCGAGCGGCTGCGAAAGCACGTCGCTCGCGCCGGTAAGATCGGCGAACGCGGCGGGGTAGTTCTCGGGCGCGTTCGTATCGAGCGTTTTCGCCGTCGCTATCGCCTCGCCGTCGTTGGTTCCCCACATCTGCATATTGCTCATGCGCGAAGGCAGGTTCGTGGCATATGACCGGTATTTCGCGATATGGTACGGTTCGCCGAAGTCGATGCCGACGACCGAATACATGGTGTAGTAGGCGTGGCCGCCCCACCAGTTTTCGCAGAATGTCCCCGTGTCGCCGTCGAACGCGTTGACGGCGCGGCAAGTCGTCGCAATGAGCGGCAGCGCGCTCATGCCGGATTTAAGCTGCGTATTGTCGGATGCCGCCCGCTCGATGCGGCGTATGCGCATGGCCGTCACGGAATCGTCGCTCATCGCTCCGGCATTGCCGAGCGCGTCGACCGGGGCGAGGCGGTACGAATATTTCTTGCCGTACGCCGCCGTCGCGTCGGTATACGTGCTTTCGCCAGGCTCCGCAAGACCGATCCTTATGTACGCCATCGCCGTCAGATCCGCCCGCATCACGGCGGCTCCACCCTCGCCGGCGAACGAATCGTCGAACGATATCGTTATCGCACCGGTTTCGGGGTCGTTGCCTTCAAACGACAGGCCGGCGCTGGCGGCAAATACGGACATCGCGCCGCAGAAGACGGCGGCGACGGCCGAAACGATCGCTTTTTTCATATATGCCTCTTTTCTGTTATGACACTGCGCGAGACGGGCGCGCGCGAAACCCTTAGCTCCGCATACACCCCTCCACGTCCCGGTATTTTACCATTTTCCCGGCCGGTGTGCAATACCCAACCTTGCTGAAATTTTCAGCGCACCATGATCTTGAGACCTTCCGGCGCCGGCGGCGCGTAGTCCGGCAGGAATACGGTCGAGGTCCACTCTCCGCGCGAAGTATAGAACCTCAGATAGTTGGCGCCCGCGAGATCAGCCCCCTCCAGCCTGAACGTCACCGCGCCCGACGACGACACCGTCCCCGCCGCGGCTTCGTGCTGCCAGCTTTCGGCGTCGCGGTAGCCGTATTGCGCGCCCCAGACCGCATATACGTCCGCTTCCTCCGCGAGCCGGCGCGTAAGCGTCACCTCGAGCGCGGAGCCGTCGTATTCGCACGTCTCGATCTCGAGCGTCTCCACGGCGCCGCCCGCCGCGAACGCGCCCGAGCCCACCCTTTCGTAGAACACTTCGTTTTCGGTGTCGAGAAGCCCGACCGCGCCGTCGGAAAGCCTCTGCGCCGGCCAATAGTCGCGCAACACTCCGGAACCGTTCTCCATCTTGCAGTGGTGGAGCTTGAAGGTTCCGGCGTATGTATTGATGTCGATGTTGTAGAAGTTTTCGCCGACCCAGAACAGATGCACCCACGAAGCGCGGTTGCCGGCGCCGCCGCCGACGTTGTCGTATTCGACGCCGTTCACCGAGAACGAATTGCGCCGGCCTACGAGCGTCGTGCGCTCGCCGTAGTCCCAGACCTCGCCGGGCGCGACCTTCAACGCCGTTCCGCAGGCGTTGAAGACGATTCTGCCTACGCCGCCGTCGGTCTCGAACATCATGAAGTACCCGTCGGCGCACCATGACGAACCGAAAATCGCGCAGGTCGGATGAGCCGGGTTCGCGTCGATCGTGACCTCCGCCTCGGTAACCAGATCGTCGGAGTAGCCTACATTCGTCCAGATATACTGCGAACCGGTCCCTTCGATGTAGTCTAGCTGCAGATAGTCGGCCGAATACGCCCACGTTTCCGCCGCGGTGGAGAAGGCTATTGTTCGCGTCGACGCCGTCGCGCCGAGATTGTTGACCACCCTGAACGCGACCTCGTACTGCGAGGCCGGCGCGAGCGGCGAAAGCGTGAATGAGACGAGTCCGGCGCGATTGACAGCGGCGACTTTGACGGTGGTGGCGACGGTGCCGTTGCGCAGGCAATCGGCGTAGATGTCGGCGCTCGCCGCCCCTTCGCCGATCGCCGCGACCGCGACCGCGAAATCGGCCGAAGCCGGACCCGTGCCGGTCAGAGTCGCGAAATCGGCCGAAACCGGGGCCGAGCGGTCGAATTCGAGATCTTCGCCCGCCGTGAACGCGCCGGCGCCGGATGCGTTGCCGAAGAACCTGCCGGAGACCGTGTCGTAGAGCCCGACCGCACCGTCGCTGACGCGTCTGACCGGAATGAAATCGCGGTATATCTCGCCCGTGACCAAGTTGGTCATCGTGCATCCGTGCAGCCTGAACACGCCGCCGTATTGCGAATGCGAAAGCCCGTAGTCGTTGCCGACCCAGAAAAGCTTCACATTCGCGGACTCGTCGCCGCCGCCCTGTATGTCGTGGCGGTGGCCGTTTATCGTGTAGCCGTTCTTGTCCGCGGCGATCGAGACGCGCTCGCCGAAATTCCACTCCGTTCCCTCGAAGGCGTCGGAATATGCGTTGCCGGTGTTGAACCGGATGCACTGTGCGTAGCCGCTGTACCCGTCGACGGCGAACATCATGAAGTACCCGCTGCCGGTCCACGCCGAGCCGAAAACCGCGTTCTGGGCGTTGTTGGCTGCGGCGAGCGGGGTAATCTCGACGCTGGTGGCGAGATTGCCGTCGCAGGCGATGCCGGTGTCGATGTCTTCGAGCCCCGACGAAGCGATGTACTCTACCGCCACGTAGTCGCCGTAGGCTTTGGACTGTTTCTCCAGCGAAGGATCTTATCCGGCCGGTACCGCATAGCGTATTATCACGACGCCGCTCGCGCCCGTCAT
>JAGDAE010000285.1 GCA_017959645.1 Kiritimatiellia bacterium | reverse complement strand
GGTCGTTGAGGCAGAAGTGCTTCATGGACGGCGAGACCTTGACCGACTGCAGGCCTCTGCAGAACGCGGAGGCGGTCTTGCCGACGAGCACCGGATCTTCGCCTAGATACTCGAAATTGCGCGCGCCGAGCGGAGTGCGGGCGAGATTGCCGCCCGGCCCCAGCAGCATGCGGCACGACCCTTCGTAGTTGCGCCCGTGCCCGTAGGCGCCGCGAACCTCCTCGCCCTGCGCGCGGCCGGAAAGGTAGGCGAGCTCCTCGTCCCAAGCCGCAGCCCACGCGATCCCGACCGGGAAGTAGGTTACGCCGGGACATTTCTCCGCCCTGATTCCGCTCGCGCCGTCGGTGAAGCGGTACACGTTGAGCCCGATGCGCGGAATGCCGGTCGTGTGCAGCGAGCCGCCAGCGTGGATAACCGCCGCCTTCTCCTCCATCGTCATATACTTCATCACGTCCTCCACGCGCGCTTCGATATCGGCTCCGGGATCGCGGTAGAGCGCGTCAGCGGGCGGGGCGTTGCGAATGTCGTCTATCGTCACGACACTGTCGACATAGTCGTCGAGTCCGTAGTTGTGGGCGTGGTCAAAGACGAATCCCGTCGCCTGGCCGTGCATCTTCTGCCACGCGAGCAGGCAGTTCCAGCTGGCCATCGAGCGCGCATAGTGGTGGCCGCACTCGGGCTCGCTGAAGGGATTGCGCTTCGCTCCGTCATGCCTGTCGCGGATCGCCTTGACAACCTTCACCGCCTCGGCGTCCATGCCCTGGAAGATCATCTCGGCCGCGGCGACGTATTCGAAACCGGTCATGACCTCGCCGAAATACGGAAACGGCACTTCGAGACGGCCCTTGGGCCAGCTCGCCATCAGAAGCCCCGATTCATGCCCGGCCGCGTAGACGCGCATGTTGTTGAAGTGACGGGAGAAGTCATCGAGGAAGTTCCAGCGCATGATCGATTCGCAGGTCTTGCGCAGATTTTCCTTCTTCGCGAGGTCGCCGAGATCCCAGAGATGAGCCATCTGCTGGCCGACGAGCTGGTCGACGAGGCAGCCCGGGCCGAGTTGGTAGGGATCGTTTTCATGCCCCGGCGCGATTATGTGCTCGTAGTAGTCGCCGTTGAACAGCTTCTCGTCTACCGCCTTGGACGCGCGGCGGAAGATGTCGTCGCATTCGAGCGCGAAATCGTTCTCGCCCATCGCAATCGCCATTTCGGTCGCCGCCCTCAAAGCGCCCATATACCAGAATTCCATCTGCGGATTGGGTCCGAAGTAGAACACGTCCATCGTGTTGTGCTGGCCGCCCTCCATGAGTCCGTCCCTGTCGGCGTCCCAGTCCTTCCATGCGTATTCCAACGCGAGGCGAACTCTAGGCCAGATTCCCTTCAGCCAGCCGTCGTCGCCGCAGATCTTCCAGTCGCGGTAGACTTTCATTATGCATCCGAGCTGCCCGTCCGCCGCCGGGAACGGGACCCCGCAGTCGCCGCCTTCCTCGAGAGGCAGCCCCGCGCGAAAGTTCATCTTGCCGTCTTCCTTGAGCGAATAGACGAACTCCACCTCGCGCATCGTGCGCGAAAGGTCGGGAAACAGCGACGCGATCGCGTTCTCGTAGTTCCAGACGTGTGTGCACGAGCCGGCGCACGAACCGTAGTGGTCGAAGATGCCCTCCCAGCCCATGAGATGTCCGCCGCCCTCCCTGAACACCGTCTGGCTCTTGAGCACGGCGAGATTGGAGAGCGCCGCCTCCTTGATCTCGGCCGGCATGTCCAGCGCGGCCACCGAAGCGGTGAATTCGAGCGTGCGTTTTTCGAGTTCCGCGCGCCGGCCGATCGTCTTTTTCATCGCGTCCCAGCCGTCTTCGTAGAGCCCGCAATACCAATTGCCTATGTTCTTCTGCGACCAGGCGAAACGGTTCGGGAACCTCCATGCGATCGCGAACCTGAACGACCGCTTTTCGCCGGCCGGAACCGTCTTCTTGAGACACAGCCCGCCGTCGGGAATGTTGCCTTCGCGCGGCAGATTCCCGAGTTCGCCGTCGGCCGAGAAATCGTCCCACCACTCGAGGATGGTGCGGTTCCAGTCGTTCGGCAACGACGCTTCGCGGTAGGAGACGGCAGCCTCGCCGTCGTCGGTGGCGAGGGCGAAACTGCCCCATCCGGCCGAAGCCGGGTCGACGCCGCGCGACCAGCAGAACAGGCCCTTGACGCCGTCCTCCTCGCGGTACTCGGTGACGTTGTCGTTCTCGCCCTGCGAATACGAAAGCGATTTCCACGTCCAGCCGACTGGCTCGCCAGTGTTGCCGACGATATTCCTGACAAACGCGGCAACCGACACTTCGAGCGGCTCGCCGCCGGTATTCTCGACTTCATACTCGAGATAGGCGACCGGGAGCTGGCTCGCCTCGCTGTCGCCGGGGACGAACGGAGAGAAGCCCTTGACGTCGACCCTGACCGGAAGCGTCGGATCGGAAAGATGCGCGACTCCGAACGGAAACGCCGCGTCGAACGAGGCTTCCGAAAAACGAGGAAGCCCGCCTTGCGGAACCGGATGGCCCTCGGCGTTCAGGTACTCGTACGGATACATCGGTCCTTGCAGCGCGCTCGTCGAGGAATGCCCGGCCCCCTTGAGATTGATCGCGAAGAACGTGCACGAAGCGCCGTCGCAGTCGACTCCGTTCACTCCCTTGTTGGGGACGTTCATTATCTCCCAATCGCGCAGTTCGCCCCTGCCGCCGAGCGAAACAGTGCCCGTTCCTATGCCGCCCATGGGTAGGGCCACCCGGTACAGATGCCCGGAATCGAAATGCCTGAGAGACGGCCAGTCGGAAGCTGCGGCCGATGCGCACGCCAATGCCGCAGTCAAGAACAATGCAGATGATTTTTCCATTTTCAGTTCCTTTCCCTCACCGGACCTGTTCGTCGTACGACGCCGGTATTTCTATCATGATCGCCTCATGCGGCGCTAGATTAGCCGATATCCCAAGCGCCTCGACGCGCCGCCAGTCGGCGGTGCGGTTGAAGAGCGCCAGGTAGACCGTGCCTTCTTCCTCGTTGTCCGAGATTATCACCGTCTCCTCGGCGGAATGTCTCAGCGCGCGCGGCCACTTGCCGTTCTTGTGGGCCGAGAGCAGCAGCGGGTCGGTTATCAGATCGTACGTCCATTTCAGATCTTCGTTGCCGAGCGAAGGCAGATCGGAGCCGAGCATGAGCGGCGATTTCGCAATCGCCATCAGCGTGAACAGGTATCTGGCCTCCTCGCGCGTGAAGTTGGCGTTGCGCTCGTCGCCGCGCTCGCCGAACCCGCTGACCGAGAGTCTTCCGAGCGGGAGCATGTCGCAATCCGGCCACGAACCGGCACGGTGCGCGGTCGCCAGCCATGCGACCGTGACGTCGGTGAGATGCTCGACCTCGCTCCACACGTCCCAGAGATCGCCGACGATTCTCCACATGTTCGCGTTCGCGGCCGCGTGTTCGGCCTGGTCGAGCGGCGTCTCGCCCGGCGACATCGAAAGCACTATCCTGCGGCCGCATTTGTCGATCGCCTTGCGAATCATTTCGATTTCGTCGGCATGGTACGGACACGACAGATCGTCGCATTTTATGAAATCGACCCCCCACGAAGCGTAGAGTTCGATTATGGAGTCGTAATACTCCTGTGCGCCCGCCTTCGACGAAACGGCGGTGAAATTGTCCCTCAGCCACGGACATTCCAGCTCTCCGCTGTGTATCATGTCGCACGTGACGCCGGCCGCCCCTTTGACCGGAAGCTTCTTGTCGGAGGCCATCTTCGGAACGCCGCGCATTATGTGTATTCCGAATTTGAGTCCGCGTTCGTGGGCGTAGTCGGCGAGCGGTTTGAATCCCGCGCCGCCGGCGCTGGACGGGAATCTCTTCGGATCGGGCAGGTAGCGTCCCCATTCGTCGAGGGTGAACACGGGATCTTCTTCGTTGTAGCGCCCGCACACGTTGTTCTGTACGTACCAGCGTATGTCGACGACGCAGTATTCGTAGCCGAAATCGAGCAACTTCTCCGCCTGCCAGTCCGCGTTTTTCTTGAATATCTCCTCGTCGACCAGCGACCCGTAGCAGTCCCAGCTGTTCCATCCCATCGGCGGCGTCGGCGCCCAGGTGTGGAACTCGCCGGCCGGTTCGGTCGCCCGCGCCTGGGATTTGCCTGCCTGCAGCGATGCGCACCCCGCGACCATTGCCGCGGCCGCGCACGCGGCCAGCCCCGTTTTCGCGATATTGTCCATATTCATTCCTTCGTTGGTTTTGCGATTACTTTTATTTCCCCGTCTCCAAGTCTGCGGACGGCTACCATCGCGCGCCCGTAGTAAAGCTTCTGCACCTTCGAGTGGAACGAGGTTCTGTCGAGCTTGTCGCCCGAACCGGCGCCGACCATCTCTCCCGGGCCCTCTATCTCGATCGAGAACGCCGATGCGTTCCACGGGTCGAGCGTGCCCTCGCCGTCCATCGCGGCTACACGGACGAAGAATATCTCGTCGTCCGCGCCGGAATACGGATCGAACTCGGTGACGAGCGAAACGTCCCCGCCAGCCGTCTTTTTCGCATCTTCGCCGATCTCCGCGCCGTTCCGGTATGCGACCGCCCTGAGTTCGCCCGGCTCGTAGACGACATCTTCCCATTCGAGCCGGTACTTCGCGCAGATTTCATAATACGCCGGGTCGGTGTCGAAATCGGTCTTGTGCTCGAGCGGATAGTCCGGCATATCGGCGGTTTTGCGCTTTCTGCCCAGCGAACGCCCGTTCAGGAAAAGCTCCGCCTCGTCGCCAGACGTGTATACCATGACCGTGACCTTTTCGGCCCGGCCGTCCCAGTTCCAGTGCGGGAGTATGTGGACCGTCTCTTCGCGGCCGTTCCAGTGCGAACGATAGAGGAAAAAGCGATCTTTCGGGAAGCCGGTCAGATCGACGATGCCGTACGACGAGCTTTTGGCGTATTTGTGCCGGTCGACTCCATCCATCCAATGAATCCACGGCGACGGCTCGCCGAGATAGTCCATGCCGGTCCAGACGAACTCTCCGCAGCAGTACGCATCCTTCTCGATGCGGTGGAAGATCGGGTCGGGTATGTCGCCGTAGCATATCGCGTTGCGGTCGTAGCCGCAGGTCTGGTGGCGCACCATGTCGTAGTCGATTCTCCAGCGCGCGGGCCGGCCGTCGCCGTAGTAGCCGTAATCGCTGTATCCGGAGCCCGATTCCGAGCAGAGCACCGCCTTGTCGGGATGGGCGAGCTTCATGTTGTTGTACTTGCGCTGGTAGTTCCAGCCGGTCACGTCGAGCGAATCGTATTCGTCGATGTTCTCGAGATAGCAGTCGGCTATTCCGATCTGCCTGGTCGGGTCGGTCTCGGCTACCGCGTCGCGGAACCGCTTTACCCTCCTCGCCTCGACGCCAGCGAAATAATTCGCGGTCTGCGGCGGTATCTCGTTTCCGATCGACCACACGACGACGCTGGGGTGGTTCCGGTCGCGTTTCACGAACGAGCGCAGCACCCCCTCGATGTAGCCCTCGAGATCGGTATCGCCAGTCCAGCCGGCCGTATCGTCCCACTTGTCGAAGCATTCGTCCCACACGACAAACCCCATCTCGTCGCAAAGGTCGAGATATTGCGGGTCCGGACAGTTGTGCGCGGTCCTGATCGCGTTCACCCCCATGTCGCGCATTATCCTAAGCTGGCGGCGGGCGGCGTCTTTCGAGAACGCCATGCCGAGAAGTCCGAGGTCGGCGTGAAGGCACACTCCGTTGAGCTGGAGCCGTCTGCCGTTGAGGTAGAAGCCGTCTTTCTCGAAACTGCACGTGCGTATTCCGTATCGGTAGGCAACGCCGTCTACTTCGGTTTCGTAGAGGTAAGGATCGTCGACATCCCAAAGGCGCGGATTGTCGATTCCGAATTCGCGCCGTCCGTCGCTACCGTCGTCGTTTTTCCACTCGATGCCGATCAGGGCGCGTGCGCCGGTCAGCTCGAGGGTGCGAATGAATACGCTGCCCGGCACGACGTGTCCTTTCGGGAGTATCTTCAGTCGCGCGCCTCGGTACATGCCGCCCCCGCAGTAGAATCGCGAATACTGTTTGGTAGTGTCCGCCTTCACCTCGACAACGTTGTCGCCCTCCTTGAGCAGCCGCCCGATTCTGAGCGTGAAGCCGAGATATCCGTACGTGCTGCCGCCCGCGGCCGCGCCGTTTATCTTTACCGCCGGACGCGACATCACTCCGTCGAACTCGAGATACGCCTCTCCCCCCGAGGCGAGAGCGGCCATGTCCTCGCGCGATATGGCGACATGCTTGCGGTACAGGCCCTCGGCGACCCACGGCAGAAGCGCGGTGTTGTCGTTCAGCTCCTCGTCGAACGGGCCGGCGATCGCCCAGTCGTGCGGAACCCTCACACGCTGCCACTCCCAGTCGTCGGTCCCTATACGCCGGAAGTCCCACATTCCGTCGAGATCGTACGTCGTCGCGCAGACCGCGAAGCATGCATGCGCCGCTATCAGAAACATCAGTATTTTCTTCATTTTCTTGCCGATACCTTTGGTGGTTTGATTGGCGAGTTGGCGAATTCGGACAAACTGTATTCCACGCTCCCGTCGGCATGCCGCACGGCCGAGACCGAATGCCCGCCGGGAATGCGCAGATTCCTAAACGAAATCTCCTTGCCGTCCCACTCCGCCGGAATCGCGGGGAAAATCGAAAGTTCGTTCGCTGCCCAATCGTAGCCCAGCAGCATCTCCTGGACGGCGCGCGCGAACCCGAAATTGCCCTCGAGCGTCATCGGACGGTATTCGTACCTCGAATATCCGCTCTTCGTCTGGTCGCCGTTCAGATGGAATCCGCACTCCGAGACGAACGCTTTCGCGAACGTTTTGAGCTTTTCCAGCGCGGCGTCGCCCTTGCCGAGCCGCGCGTCGAAGCAGGCCGCCCAAGCGTAGGAATATCCGCACCACCAGTCAGGGCCGAGGCCCTCCCAGTGCGAAACGCACTTTTCCGCGTCGATACCGCAGGGAAGGTCGTTCATCGGAAAGAACCATATGAGATGCGACGGGTGCCGGTGCGATTCGTCCATCAAAACCCCTTCCGAAATCTCGACGAGTCCGTCCTCGCGCACGAGTTCCGGGCCGAACGTCTTCGCAAGCGCCCTGTATCCGGCCGCCTCTTCGCCGAACCCGGCCGCTTCGGCGAGATCGCCGAGTCGCTTGTGGAACTCTTCGAGCAGCGTGCGGTCGTAGGTGGTGTTGGGCTTCGCATACGAAAGCGGCCCGTCGTCGCCCCACTCGGGCGAAGACGACAGATGAAGCCGGTTCACGCCGTCGGCGTCCTTTTCGTAGCACTGCCTTATGCCCTTTTCCAGTTCACGCCCGAACTCGAGATACCGGCGAGCGCGCTCGACCGACGGATTGTAGTACCATGCATCGCAAATCGTGGCGAACACCCACAGCCCCTCGGTCGGCTGCATGTTGTAGGCCGACCAGCCGCGTATCTCCTGTCCAGCGTACCCCATCGCGCCGGGGATTATCGCGCCCTCGCCGAAGCCGAAAACCTCCCTTGCAAAACGCTGGAACTCCGGCAGCAGAGCGATATAGAAATCGCACATCGCCTCGATGGAATCGAAATGCCCAGCCGGCGGCGCGGCCCAGTAGGTCATCTGTATGTTCAGGTCGTTGTGGTAGTCGCCCTGCCACGGCGGCATCTGCCCGTCGTCGCACGTCCACAGCCCTTGCAGCGCAAGCGGAGGATTCGGCCTTCTCGACCCGGCGCAGTACAGATGCATCGCGAAATCGTAGAGCTGCTGCAGATCGGAATCGGGAATCGATACCGAACTTTCGGCGCAAAAGGCCTCGACGTACCCGTGTTTCGGCTTCGCACCTGGTCCGGCGAGACGCAGCCCGGCGGAAAATCCGCGGTCGAACTTGCCTCTCGAGCGGTTTTCGCGCCTGTAGATCGCGTGGTCGGCGGCGATGTCGACCACCGGCTCCGGGAATCCACCCAGTCTGGCGAACGAGCCGTTCTCGATGAATTCCATCGACGCGAACGAGAACCCGTCCGGCAAGACCATCGTCATCATGTCGTCGCCGTCGTCGAACCAGGCGACGAGATCGCGCACGACGCCCTGCGAATCGACCGCGACCGTCACCAGTTCTTTTTTCGAATCGAGGGCGAAACCGGCGATCCGGTCGCCCTCATTCAGTTTGATCGCGAGCCGCACCCCGGGCAGTTTCGAACTGCCCCCGTCGGTCATCCTGAATATCCACATCCTGCGTTCGTGGTCGCCCTTGCGCACGCAATCGAGAAGCGTCTGCCAGGTGTAGTCGGATCCGAGGTATTCGCTGTCGGGTACGTTCACCCAGAAATCGGCCCTGTCGAACGTTATGTTCAGCGTGCCGCCTTCGCCCCACACGAGCGCGCCGACCACGCCGTTGCCGAGCGTCATGGCTTCGTCCCATGACGCTATCCCCCCAGTACGGGAGAAAAGGGAAAGTGCGGCGATGAGAAGCGCGGTCGGCATGATCGGTACTGGCCGCTATTCGGCCTTTTTGCACGAACCCTTCCCGCGCCCGGCGCGGCGACATCCGCGCCCTCCGCACGCCGCGAACATGATTCCGTCCATCATGTGCATGCGCCGCACGGGGTCGTTCCACGCCCGCTCGTCGTGCCCGAACGAGGTGAAGAAGACGCGTCCCTTGCCGCATCTCTTGGTCCATGAAACCGGATAGAGCGTCGATTCGGGACGTATCATCCCCTCCCTGCCCGCAACTTCCGGGTCGTCGAAATCGAGCGACACGAGAACGTGAATCTTCTCAGGATCGAACGGCGGGGACGCATGCTGGTAGATTTCGTCAGACAGGCGGAATCGCGGAGTATCCTTGAACGCGCGGTTGACCGGGTCTTCCGCATCGTCGACCTTGAACGCCCACGTTCCGTCGCTGGTCCACGGATGGCCCGCGAAAAGCCCGCCGCATATCTCCGCAAGCTTCGGACAGTCTGCAAAGCAGTCGGCGCCTCCATGAAGCACCGCGTAGCCCTTGCCGCTTTCGACGAACGCGGCGATGCCGTCCGCCATCCACGGATGGCCGGCCGTGTCGAGCCCCGTAGTGTTGTTCAGCACCAGCGCGTCGTACTTGCCGAGGCTCTCCGGCCTGAGCGCCTCGTAGTCGGTCGAGAACTCCGCCTTCAGAAGCCCGTCTTCCGTCGCCTTGCGAAACGCCGCGTTGGCCGCTTCGATCGCGGCGGTATGCGCGAAACCCTCGCAGCGGTGGAACACGAGAACCGACGGCGCCGCGACGTCGTCGGCCATGGCTGCCGACGCCAGCGCCGCCCCGAAAATGGCAATCGCCGCCTTCATTTCGAAAACGCTCCGTCGAACGCCAGTTCGGATGGCGCGAAATCGATCTTGCGCACAAATTCGAGCGATTCGCGCGCGCCGTGGAAGCGGTCCATCCTGCCGTCTTCCCACTCCACCGAAAGCGGACCCCGGTAGCCGATGTCGTTCAGAGCGACAATGATGTCCTCGAATTTTATGTCGCCGTGCCCGGGCGAGCGGAAATCCCAGTATCTGCGCGGGTCGCCGAACTCACTGTGGCCCCCGAAAACCCCTATCGTGCCGTCGCCGTGCCCCCACCACGCATCCTTGACGTGCACGTGGAATATCCGCTCGGGGAAGGTTCGTATGAACTTCACGTAGTCGACACCCTGGTAGCCGAGATGCGACGGATCGTAGTTGAAGCCGAACGCGGGATGGCCCGCCACCGCCTCCAGTGTGCGCTCGGCCGAGAATATGTCAAACGCGATCTCGGTCGGATGCGCCTCGAGCGCGAACTTTACCCCGCAGTCGGCGTAGACGTCGAGAATCGGCTTGACCGCCTTGGCGAACGCCTTGTAGCCCTCGGCGATCATGCCCGGCGCGCACGGAGGGAAGCTGTAGAGATACGGCCAGACCGGCGAGCCGAAAAACCCGGTCACGACTTCGCATCCGAGGTTTTTGGCGGCCTTGGCGGCGTTCTTCATCTCTTTCACCGCCCACGCGCGCATGGCTTTCGGATCTTTGCGCAACGCTTTCGGCGCGAGGCCGGCGTGGCGCTCGTCGTACTTGTCGCAGACCAGCTGGCCCTGGCAGTGCATGCCGATCGCCCAGGTCTTCAGATTGTGCCCGGCGAGCAGTTCGAGAACATCCTCGCAGTAGGCCTTCGATTTGGCCGCCTTGTCGACGTCGAGATGGTTCAGCGTGCCCAGTTCCAGTCCGTCGTAGCCGGCGGCGGACATCTTTTCCGCGACTTCGCCGAGCGGCAGATCGGAGAATTGCAGCGAATATATGGTTGCCTTGCGTGCCATGCCGGCTCCTTTGCGTTCAGATTTTCGTCCAGACGTTGCCGTTCTGCGACGAATCGCAGACGGCGGCGATGAATTTCATCCCCCTCACGCCGTCGGCGACGCCGGGGAAATCGAGTTCAAGCGCGCTCGGGCGGCGTTTGAGCTCCTTTGCGCGTATCGTATCGCAGAAATTGTTGTAGTGGTTGGCGAACGCCTCGATTATCGCTTCCGGGTGGCCGGTCGGCGTGCGCGTGCACCGGGCTGCGGACGCGCTTTTGGCCGCGACGTAGCCGTTGCCGCGCTTCCACACCTCTTCCGGCTTTTCCTGGTCGAAGACTCGCAGATAGTTCGGGTTCTCCTGGTACCAGCAAAGCGCCTTCTTCTCGCCGTAGACCCAGATGTGAAGGTCGTTTTCCTCGCCCGGCGCGATCTGGGACGCGGTCAGCACGCCCTTCGCACCCTTTTCCATGTGGAAAAGCACGTTGCCGTCGTCGTCGAGCTTGCGTCCTTTGACATAAGTCGTCAGATCGGCGAGCACTTCGGTGATCTTCAGCCCCGTGACGAATTCCGCCAGATTGGCCGCGTGCACGCCGATGTCGCCCATGCAACCCGCGCGCCCGGAGAGTTTCGGATTCGTCCTCCACGCCGCCTGCTTGTTGTCCGCCCTCGCCGGCTTGTAAAGCCACCCTTGCGGATACTGCACGACGACTTTGCGGATCTTCCCGAGATCGCCGGCCTTGACCATGTCGCGCGCGAGCTTTACCATCGGATAGCCCGTGTACGTGTGCAGAAGGCCGAACGTCCTGCCCGTCTTCCTGACGGTCTTCTCGAGCTCGAGCGCCTCGGCGACGTCGAACGTCATGGGCTTTTCGCACATGACGTCGAACCCCGCCTCGAGACACGCCTTCGCGATCGGAAAGTGCGTGTCGTTCGGAGTGCATATCGAGACGAAATCGATGCGCTCCCCCTTCGGCAGCTTCGCTTCGGCGGCGAGCATGCTCTCCCACGAGGCATATACTCTCGAAGGGTCGAGCCCCAGCTCCTCGCCGGTGCGCTTCGACTTCGCGGGGTCGGACGAAAATGCGCCGGCTGCGATCTCGACGTATCCGTCCAGCCTAGCCGCCTTGCGGTGCACTTCGCCGATGAAGGCGCCGACGCCGCCCCCGACCATCCCCATTCTCAATATGCGCTTCATCGCATTCTCCGGCTCACTTGAGACCGCACATCATCCTGATCGCGGCGAGCTCCGCCTCGGAATCGTTCAGCCCTTTCGCGACCGGTTTCAGGCGCTCGGCGAGCTTGACGCAGATATCGACAGCTTCGGAGCAGTTTTTGATGAACTTGAACTGCGCCTCGGCCGGATTCTCCGGGTCGCCCTCCGAACGCAGCATGTGGCAGTCGAATTCGACGATCCCCTTCCACTTGCAGTCGGCGAGCGCGCGGAACATCCACACCGTCTCCTTCAGCCCTTCCGGTCCGACGAGCGGCGGGAAGTCGTTGTCGAACTGCCCCTTGATCTGCGAGCCGAAATGCAGGAACTTCATCTTCTTCGTCGCGCACAGGTACGAAACCGTGAGCACCGAATTGAGCAGGCATATTCCCTCGTGCTGCAGAAGCTCGGGATTGACGCCCCAGAAATCGGGCTTTTTCAGCCGCGTCATGATGAACCCGACCGCATGGCCGGCCGTCGGCAGGAACATCGCCCCGCGCGGTTCGTTCGGCTTCGGCTCGACCGTCGCGCCGATGTAGTTCTTGAACTTCATCTTTTCGATGTAGTCGGTAACGTGGTTGAGACCCGCCGCCAGCCAGTCGTAGACCTTGGCGAAATCGGTATGCGCATAGACCTCGAAGCCGTCGCGCGCTACCCAGTAGGTGTAGTGCTTGGCGCCGAGAAGCGCGCCGATCCTGAGCGTGCGCTCGACCTTCTTGGCCGCCAGCGCGCGGATCTTGGCGTCGGGGTTGGTAAGCCCGCCCGCACGGAAGATCTTGTTGCCGTGCAGCGAACACGTCACCATGTTCACCTTTATCCCCGCGCCGTCGAGAACCTTCTTGATCTCGCGCAGCTTCTTGTAGACTTCGCTCTTCGGGTCGAGATCGTCGTTCGGGCGCTTCGGATCCCACGGCACCAGGTCGTCGTCGTGGGCGCTGGTCATCTCGATCAGACCCGCCTTTGCCGCCTTGGCCAGCATCTTCGCCACCTCGAGCGAATCCGGCTTGTCCTGGACCGGCCCGCCAAACGGGTCCCCGAGCGGATTCGCCACGCACCAGAACGGCATCGATCTCGCCTTTACGCAGAGTTTGTCGTACATTTCTTTTTTCCTTTCATGTTCGGATACTTGTTGTCGTTACTTCAGATAGCACTCTATGACCGGTATCTCGACCGCCGGCTTGAGGACCGGAAAGTTGAGATACGAATCGTAGCCGGTAGAATCGGACGCCTTCGCCTGCCAGTCGGGCATCGGCTTGACCTGTATCTCGCTGCCGTCGTGCAGGAACTGCGCATAGGCTATGCGCGAGCCGAACTTGACGCCGAGCTGGCCGGCCGGATAGTGGAAAAGGTGTATGTAGAGCCGGTTGGTCTTCGGATTGTAGGTGAGCACCGAATGTTCCGGCGCCTCGAAGCCCTCCGGCGCCTCGGTGCACCCGTAGATCGAGCGCGAATTCGCGTGCATCCACCTGCCGTAGCCGTCCAGCCGCTCCCTGGCGCGGCCGTCGAACTCCCCGCGCGCGGTGGGCCCGACGTTCATGATCAGATTGCCTCCGTGCGCGACCGTGCTGATCAGAAGATCTAGACACTGCGCGTCGCTCTTCCAGCTCGTCTCGTCGCGGAAATACCCCCACGAACCCGAAAACGTCTGGCACGTCTCCCAAGGATGCCGCCTCCCGTTGTGCGTCGGCCACTCCGTCACCTTGAACTGCTCCGGCGTCATGAAGTCGAACCCGTTCTCCACATCGTTGAGATCCATCCGGTTGTCGACGATTATCCCCGGCTGGAGCGTGCGCGCGAGCGTCAACAACCCCGGAGAGTCCCAGTCGTCGCGCCCCTTGCCCCACTTGTCGTTGCGCGGATACGAAAAGTCGAACCACATGATGTCGATCTTCCCGTAGTTGGTGAGAAGCTCGGTAACCTGGTCTTTCATGTACTGGCGGTACCGCGCCATGTCGCGCCCCTCGTTGAGCTTGTCGACGTCGCCGTTCCTGAGCGGATGCAGCCCGTCGACGGTGAAATCGGGATGGTGCCAGTCGAGGAGCGAATAGTAGAAGCCGACCTTCAGCCCCTCGGCGCGCACGGCCTCGACGAACTCGGCGACCAGGTCGCGTCCGAACGGGGTGTTGGTTATCTTGTAGTCCGTCACCTTCGAATCGAACATGCAGAAGCCCTCGTGGTGCTTCGTGGTCAGCACCACGTATTTCATGCCGGCCGCCTTCGCCGCGCGGGCCCATTCGCCCGCGTCGAACAGATCGGGGTCGAACCGCTCGAAATACTTCTCGTAGTCTTCGTTCGAAATCTCCTCGTAGTTCCTTATCCACTCGTGGCGCGCGGGCATCGCATACAGCCCGAAGTGGATGAACATCCCGAACCGCGCCTCGGTCCACCAGGAGAGCCGCGCGGCGGTCTCCTCGGACGTCTCGTGGGGGATGCGCGATGCGACCTCCTCGAGCGGCATCGTGTTCGGATCCGCGAACGCCGACGCCGCGACAAGCGCCGCCAGCGATATTGCACAACTCTTCATGCTGCCTCCCTGAATTCTTGCATTAGTTTCAATGAAATCGTATTATACAAAATCGGCGCGGCGATTGTCAACCTCGGGACCGGCCGGAGACGGAAAACCGCGGAGTCCGGCGCCGTCGGCCGTTGCAGAGAAGGAGGTCTTTCATGGCCTTGGAGGCAAGGGTCGGATTTGTCGCCCTGCTGTCCCTGCCGCGCAGGAACTGCCCGGGCTTCTGTCCTTCTACGCACCCCGGGTTCCGCTGTGTCGAGGCGAAATCGACGAAGGC
>JAGDAE010000284.1 GCA_017959645.1 Kiritimatiellia bacterium | reverse complement strand
GGCAAGACGACATACCGCGACGCGCAGGGACGGCTTCAGGGTACGGCGACGACGGACCGCAACGGCAAGACGACATACCGCGACGCGCAGGGACGGCTTCAGGGTACGGCGACCACCGACAGGAACGGCAAGACGACATACCGCGACGCCCAAGGCCGGCTGCAAGGCACCAGAAAATAGCCGCAAAATCCGGCGCCGGTCCGGTTCTGTGATTATTCTCCGCCCCGAAGGCGGGGAAATATGATATAATATGCCGTCATGAATGCAGAAGAGCAGGCAAAGACGGTCGCCGGGGCGCTCGAGAGAAGCAAGGGCGAGAACGTCAGAGTTTACGACGTGCGCGGAAAGAGCGCGCTGTCGGATTTCGTCGTCGTCGCCACCGGTGCCGCCGCCCCGCATCTCAAGGCGCTTGTCGCGGAATCGCAGGCGGCCATGAAGAGCGCGGGGACGATGTCGTACCGCACGTCTGGCGACCCCGAATCCGGCTGGATCGTGGTCGATTACATCGACGTTGTCGTACACGTCTTTTCGCCGGAGGCGCGGGCATACTACGCGCTTGAAAAACTATGGGAGTGAAAGAGATGGAAAACGGAATCTGCGACATCGTCGCCGAGCTCAAGAAACCGCGCGAATCGTTCACCAAGGCCGATATCGCCAAGTTCGTGAAATCCCGCGGAATACGCCACGTGAATTTCATGTATCCCGGCGGCGACGGACGGCTCAAGACGCTCAATTTCGTGCTCAACGACATGAACTATCTCGACGAGATACTCTCGTGCGGAGAGCGTGTCGACGGAAGTTCGCTTTTCAGCTACATAGAGGCGTCGAGCTCCGACCTCTACGTCGTGCCGAGATTTTCGTCCGCATTCGTCGATCCGTTCGCGAAGCTGCCGACGCTGTGCCTTCTCTGCTCGTTCTTCAACAAGGACGGCGAGCCGCTCGAATCCAGCCCCGAGTACACGCTGCACAAGGCGTGCGCGGCGTTCAAGAAAGCGACCGGATACGAATTCCAGGCGATGGGCGAGCTCGAGTACTACGTGATCTCCGACGCTCCCGAGTCGTTTCCTGCCAAGGACCAGAAGGGCTACCACGAGTCGGCTCCGTTCGCGAAGTTCAACGAGTTCCGCCAGAAGTGCATGCTCTACATCGCGCTCGCCGGCGGCAAGATCAAGTACGGCCACAGCGAAGTCGGCAACTTCACGCAGGGCGGCAAGCTCTACGAGCAGAACGAGATCGAGTTCCTCCCCTGCGCCGCCGAAGACGCCGCCAACCAGCTTACCGTCGCGAAGTGGATGATACGCAACCTCGGCTGCGAGTTCGGCTACGACGTCACGTTCGCGCCCAAGATCACGGTCGGCAAGGCGGGTTCGGGGCTGCACATCCACATGCGGCTGACGAAAAACGGCAGGAACCAGATGCTCAAGGGCGGAAAGCTCAGCGACGCCGCCAGGCGCG
The DNA here is from genome assembly GCA_017959645.1 of Kiritimatiellia bacterium. Taxonomy (GTDB): domain Bacteria; phylum Verrucomicrobiota; class Kiritimatiellia; order RFP12; family UBA1067; genus UBA1067. Next base: position 14,777 of record JAGDAE010000284.1, on the reverse strand, counting down.
CGATCGCCGGCATGATGAAGCTCGCGCCGTCGATCACGGCTTTCGGGAACATGAACCCGACGAGCTACTTCCGTCTGGTTCCCCACCAGGAGGCGCCGACGAACGTCTGCTGGGGAGACAGAAACCGCTCGGTGCTCGTGCGCGTTCCTCTCGGGTGGACGGCGAAGAGGGATCTCTGCCGGTCGGCGAACCCGAAAGAGACGGCGTCGGCATACGACACGTCGGAAAAGCAGACGGTCGAGATGCGCTCGCCCGACGCGTCGGCGAACGTGTATCTGCTGATGGCCGGTCTCGCGGTCGCCTGCAGATACGGCTTTTCGCTGAAGGACGGGCTCAAGGTCGCGGACGAGACCTACGTCAACGTGAACATCCACAAAAAGGAGAACGCGAAGCTGCTCAAATCGCTGGCGACGCTGCCGGACAGCTGCGCGGCCTCGGCCGACTGCCTGCAGGCGCAGCGCGCCGTCTACGAGGATTCGGGCGTGTTCAGCCCGGCAATGATCGACGGCATCATCGCGGAGCTCAGATCGTTCGGCGACCGCACGCTCCGGCGCGACATCGAGAAGAAGCCCGCCGAGGTGATGAAGCTCGTCAACGCATATTTCTACTGCGGCTGATTTTCACAAAAGGAGAAAGAAAATGAAACTTGCCGATCTTAAAGGGAAGACGGTCGGAGTCTGCGTTTCCGGCGGACTCGATTCGAAGACGATCTGCTGCGTTCTCAAGGACGCGGGGGTGAAGGTCAAGGCGTTCAGCGCCAACGTCGGGCAGCCCGACGAAAAGGACATAAACGACATAAAGAAGAAGATGGCGCCGACCGGGGTCGAGACTACGATCGTCGACGTCACCAAAGAGATGGCCGATATCTGCTTCGAGACGGTGAAATGCCAAGCGATGTACGACGGCGGCTACTGGAATTCGACCGGAATCGCCCGCGCGGTGACGGTGCAGAAGCTGCTGCCGGCGATGAAGAAGGCCGGCTGCGTGGCGCTTGTGCACGGAGCTACCGGGCGCGGCAACGACCAGATGCGTTTCGAACGCTACACCAACGTGCTCGATCCGAAGTTCGGCGTCTACGCCCCGTGGCGCGACCCCGATCTGCTCAAGCGCTTCCCGGGGCGCACCCAGATGGTGGAATTCCTCGCCGGGCGCGGAATCGTCGCTTTCGTCGGCACGAAGAAAAACTATTCGACCGACGGCACGCTCGCCGGCCTTTCGCACGAAGCGGAGGAGCTGGAGAAGATGGAGACGTCGATGCGCATCGTCAAACCGACGATGGGCGTGTGGCCCGACAAGGCGCCGAACAGGATCGAGAAGATCTCGCTCAGGTTCGAGAAGGGACGCTGCGCGGCGGTGAACGGGAAGAAGCTTACGCCGTACCAGACCATGATCGAGCTGAACCGGATCGGCGGCAGAAACGGCATCGGCATGAAGCACGCGCTCGAAAACCGCATCATCGGCACGAAGAGCCGCGGCGTGTACGAGGCGCCGGGAATGGAAGTCCTCTCCCGCGCTCTGGCGTACATCTACGAGGGCATAATGGACCGCCGGTCAACCGGTCTGTTCCAGAGACTCTCGAAGTTCGTCGCCGACCAGATCTACGACGGGCGCTGGTTCGACCCGGCCACGCGCGCGGCCAGGGCGGCGATACAGGTGTGGGCCGACAAGGCGACGGCCGAGGTCGTTCTCGGCCTCTACAAGGGCAACATCTTCTTCGAGTCTCTCTCCGGGCTCAAGGCTACGATCTACAACGAGGCCGACAGCTCGATGGAGGCGTCTGACGGGCTCAACCCGCATTCATCGCAGGGATTCGCGGAAATCCAGTCGGTGGAGGCCAAAATGCTCGCGAAGGCGGGCCAGATCAAAGCGTGATGAGCGGAAAAGACAAGAAAGCCAAGCAGGAAGAGTCCGAGCGGCCGGAGAAAACTCCGGCTCCGGACGACGCCGGAGACGCTGGGGCGGAAAAGGAACCGGACGGGACGGCGGCGGAAGAAGCCGCCGGGCAGGAGACGGAGAAGCCGGAAGCGAAAGCCGAACCGGACTGGAAGGATCGATACGCCCGGCTGCTCGCCGACTTCGACAACTACAAGAAACGCGCCGCGCGCGACCGCGAGGACACGTTCAGGTTCGTGCAGGCCGAGGTTCTCGGCGCGATCCTGCCGGCCGTGGACAATCTCGGGCTGGCGCTCGCGAACGCCAAAGACCGCGACGACGAATTCGTCAAGGGAGTGAGACTGGTGAACGACGGCCTGCTCAAGACGCTCAAAGACCAAGGCGCGGAGCCGTTCGACTGCGTCGGCAAAGATCTCGACATCGAGAAGATGGAGGCGATCGCCACTCTGCCCAACGACGAGGTTCCCGAGGGCAAGGTCGCTATAGAGTCTAAGCGCGGGTGGATGCTGAAAGACAAGGTATTGAGGGCGGCGCAGGTCGTCGTCTCGTCGGGCAAGGCAAATGGCTGAGAAAAGAGACTACTACGAGATTCTGGGTGTCGCGAAGACGGCGACGGCGGACGAAATAAAGTCCGCCTACCGCAAACTTGCGATGAAATACCATCCAGACCGCAATCCGGACAATCCCGAGGCGAAGGAAAAATTCACCGAGATTTCCGAAGCGTACGAGGTGCTGTCGAATCCCGAAAAGCGCCAGCGTTACGACCAGTTCGGCCATCAGGGCGTGAATTTCGGTCCTGGCGGCTTCGATTTCAGCCGCGATTTCTCGGGTTTTCAGGATGTCGATCTGAGCGACATCTTCAGCAATCTGTTCGGCGGCGGCGGCGGATTTTCGAGTTTCTTCGGCGGCGGCGGGCAGTCCCGGCGCCATGCCGACGCGACCGGGCCCCGGCGCGGGGACGATATGACGTTCCGCCTCGACATCGACTTCGACGAAGCGATTTTCGGAAGCGAGCGGACGATCGACATAACGCTGCCCGAGCAGTGTCAGGATTGCGGCGGAACCGGCGCTGCGGCCGGATCGAAACGGGTGGCGTGCCGTCGTTGCGGCGGTCGCGGGGCCGTCATTTCCGGAGGCGGGTTCTTCCAGGTGCGGCAGACATGTCCCGACTGCGGCGGCGAAGGGTCGATCATCGACAAGCCGTGCAGAAAGTGCCGCGGATCCGGCCATGTTTCCGCTCCGCGCCACATCGCGGTGAAGATTCCCGCCGGCGTCGACACCGGTTCCCGTCTGCTGCTGTCCGGCAAAGGCGCAGGAGGTTTGAGGGGCGGGGAAAACGGCGATCTCTACATCCTTCTCGGCGTCAGGGACAGCGATATTTTCATAAGAGACGGGCTCGATCTCGGTGTCGACATTCCGGTTTCTCCGGCGCTTGCGGCGCTCGGCGGAACCGTCGATGTTCCGACGCCGGAAGGCATCGCCCAGCTCAAATTGCCGCCGGGAACCCCGAACGGCAAGGTTTTCCGGCTTCGCGGAAAGGGCGTGTCGAGCCTGCGCGGCGGAGAAAGAGGCGATCTTTCGGCGCGCGTCGTGTTCGAGGTTCCGGCGAACCTAGACCGCAGGCAGCGCGCCGCGCTCGAGGAATTCCAGAAAATCTCGACCGATTCGAACTTCCCCCTGCGGCAATCGTTCGCCAACCGCATGAAGGTGTTCTTTGCGCATCGGGACAAGCTGCGCAAATAGCGCGACGGCTTACGCATCCGTGGTGAAACGGCAGACACGCGGGATTTAGGTTCCCGTTCCGAAAGGAGTGTGGGTTCAAGTCCCACCGGATGCACCATGAATCGCCCGCATGCGGCATCGTTGCGGAAATGCAACGTTTCTTTCCGGCGAAATATGGGATAATATGCGCGTCCGTGGAAAGGAGCGCATATGGAAAACCTAAGAGGGCACACGTTCGGCGAGAAACTGCGCGAGCGGCATCTGCAGGCGTTGTGGTACGACCGCGAGATCCGCCCGCGCGAGATATCCACCGTGCGCGGCGACAGGGTTCGCGTGGTGTATCCCGGCGACTGGAATTGCGGCGGCGGGCCCGATTTCACGGGAGCGGTGCTGGAGCTGGGCGCTGGCAGGCGGATATGCGGAGACGTGGAGATACATCTGCATCCGTCCGCATGGAAAGAGCACCGGCATGCGGAGAATCCCGCCTACAGGAACATCGTGGCGCACGTGTTCTGGCTGCGCGGCAAGCGACCTCCTGATCTGCCGCGCGGCGCGGTGTCGATCGATCTTGGGCGTTTCGCGCAGGCGAGTTTCCATCCGTCGGAAATAGATCTTGAGGCATATCCGTTCGGCGTGTCTCCGGCGGCCGACCGCCCGTGCCGGCTGCGGCTCGCAGGCGACCGGGAGCGGGCGCTCGCGCTTCTGCGCGAGGCCGGCATGGCGCGATTGCGCGACAAGGCCGAACGCTTCGCGTCGCTGCTTGCCGCCGGTGATCGCCGCGAGGTGTTCTATCGCGAGACGATGGCCGCGCTCGGATATTCGAAAAATGCGCGCGCCTTTCGCGAAATCGCGAGAAGGGTTCCTCTGCGCGCACTCGTGGCGGAGCCGCAAGTCGCCTCCGCCGCGCTGGTCGCGGCCGGAGGATTCGGCGATCTGGAGACCGGCGGGATGCGTCCGGCCAATCTGCCTGCGCGGCGTCTGGCGGCGGCCGGGATTCTGTTTTCGGAATGCGGCGCGGCCGATCTCGCCGACGCGACCGATTTTTCGCCGGAAGGCTGCCGTGACATGGTTCGCACGCTTCGCGCCGGCGGGCTTGTCGGCGCCGGCAGGGCGGCGGCGATTGTCGCGAACACGGTCGTTCCGATGGCGATTGCGGAAGGTCGCCTCGCTTCGCCGCCGCAGCGGCTGCCGCCGGAAGACGTGCCGAGAATCGCGAAACTGACGGCGCAGCGCGTGCTCGGGCCGGACATAGGCCGCAAAGAATGGGCGCGCGACGGAATATGCATCCAAGGTCTCGTGCGCATCCGCCGCGAATGTTGCCTTGTGCACCATCCCGACTGCGACGGCTGCGCGTTCGGATCGCCTACGGACTGACGCAGTACCGCTTTACCGGGCAGCCGTCGCAATGCGGGCGCAATGGTCCGCAGCGCGTCTGGCCGAACGAGACGAGAATCGAGTTCCATGTTTTCCAGTACCGTCTGGGCAAGATTTCGCGCAGCGCCATTTCGGTTTCGAACGGAGTCTTGGTGTCGACGAGCGCGAGGCGGTTGCAGATGCGGTGCACGTGGACGTCGACGCAGATCGCGGGCAGGCCGAAGCCGACGGCGACGGTGAGGTTTGCGGTTTTGCGTCCGACCCCGGGAAGTTCGCAGAGTTCCTCGACGGTGCGCGGAAGCACGCCGCCGAATTTTTCGCGCAAGACCCCCGGCAGCGCCTTGAGATGCCGCGCCTTGTCGCGCCAGAAGCCGACCGGGTAGATGAGCTTTTCTATTTTCCCGACAGGCAGCGCATCGAGGTCTGAAGGCGCGAACCGGCCGTTTTGCGCGGCGGCGAAGAGCCGTCCGACCGCTTTGGCGGTGCATGCGTCTTTGGTGCGCGCGGAGAGAATCGTGCCCACGAGAACGCAGAACGGATCGTGCGTCTGGGCTTCGATCAACTCGATTACGGGCGCGGAATGCGCGGCGAACTCCTTCGCCAGCGCGCGGTTTACCGCCGGTATGTCTTTTGCTGTCATGGCGCATATTCTACCATATGCGGGCGAAGATTTGGTATAATAATGCGAAACCGATTTTCAGGAGAAAAGGCGATGAAGAGAATTCTGGCGTTTCTGCTTGTTCCGCCGGCGTGTTTCGCACAGGCCGACGCGTGGGGCGTAAAGCCGTTTCCGGCGGTGCGTGAATACGACGGCGCGCATCTGTACCGGCTTGCGCTGCCGATGGGCGGCATAGGCACCGGCTCGGTCTCGCTCGGCGGCCGCGGGGAGCTTCGCGACTGGGAGCTGCAGAACGTGCCCGGCAAATTCACCACGCCCGGCGGCGACCGCGAATCGCCGTTCTTCGCCATCCGCGCGAAGGGGTCGAAGACCTACAGTTCGATTCTCGAGGGGCGGCTTTACGACTGGGAGATTCTGCACTGGGGCGGTTCGCCGGCCGTGCACCACGGATTCCCGCGCTTCGCCGAGGCGTCGTTCTCGGGGTCGTTTCCGGCCGGTACGGCGCATTTGCGCGACAGGGATTTTCCGTTCGAGGTCGATGTCACCGGGTTCAATCCGTTCGTGCCGGGCGACGCGGAGGGAAGCGGGCTTCCGGTCGCGACGCTTACCTACAGCGTGAAGAATACCGGCGACGGGCCGCTCGAAGTCACGATCGCGGGGCTGATGCGCAACTTCACGGGACACGAACCGTCGAGCGCCAACCGCAATGAATATCGCGATGCCGGCGCCTACCGCGGCGTGTTCTTCGCCTCGGGCGACGCCGGCTCTCCGCGCGCCGACTGGGGGACGATGGCGCTCGTAACCGAGGAGAGCGAAGGCATAAGCTTCCGCACCGCCTCCACCACGCACTCGACAACCGACAACTGGTGGAACGCGATTCTCGACTGGTGGGACGATTTCACCGACGACGGCGCGTTCGAGGAGCGTTCGACGCCCGACGCCGAGCCGATCGGAACGCTTGCGGTGAAGAAGACGCTCGCGCCGGGGGAAACGCGCGAATTCACCTTCCACATCGTCTGGAATTTCCCGAACCGCTACGGCTGGAGCCAGACGGTCGTCGGCAACTGGTATTCACGGCTCTACGTCGACGCGTGGGACGCGGCGGCGAAGATACTGCCGCAGCTGCCGGAGCTCGAGAGGAAATCCCGCCTTTTCACGGAGACGGTCGCGGGCAGCGACCTGCCGGACGCGATCAAGGAAGCGGCGCTTTTCAATCTCTCGGTTCTCAAGAGCCAGACCGTGTTCAGGATGGCCGACGGCCATTTGATGGGCTGGGAGGGCTGCGCGGACACGTGGGGGACGTGCGAGGGCAACTGCACGCACGTGTGGAACTACGAGCAGGCGGTCGCGTTTCTCTTTCCCGATCTCGCGCGCACGATGCGCGATGTCGAATTCAACTACGCGACCCGCGACGGGGACGGGTTCATGAGCTTCCGCGTAGGGCTGCCGCTCGCCGAACGCGGAACGCAGGGAATTCCGTTCCCTGCGGCCGACGGGCAGATGGGGTGCGTCATGAAGGTTTACCGCGACTGGCAGCTTTCCGGCGACGGGGAATGGCTCGCGAAGATGTGGCCGCGCGTCAAGCTCGTCCTTTCCTACGCGTGGCGGCCGGGTTCGTGGGACGAGGACGCCGACGGCGTGATGGAAGGCGAGCAGCACAACACGATGGACGTCAACTACTACGGGCCCAATTCGCAGATGCAGTTCTGGTACATGGGCGCGCTCAGGGCGGCCGAGGAGATGGCAAAGGCGACGGGCGACGTCGAATTCGGCGAGAAGTGCCGCACGATCCGCGAGAAGGCGCGCGAATTTACCGACGGGACGCTTTTCAACGGCGAATACTACGAGCAGGCGATCTATTCGCCGGCGACCCGCCGTCCGCTCGCGGAGGGCGAGGACGTGCCCGACTTCCAGCTCGGCAAGGCCTGCCTCGTCGACCAGCTCGTCGGCCAGCAGTTCGCCAACCTCGTCGGCCTCGGCTGGCTCTGCAGCGAAAAGAACGTGAGAAAGGCCAGCGAATCGGTGATGAAGTACAACTGGCGCGACGGCTTCGCGCACCACTTCAACAATATGCGCACCTTCGCGGCAAACGACGAGAGGGCGCTGTTGATGGCGAGCTTCCCGCGCGGACGGCCCAAAGTGCCGTTTCCGTATTTCTCCGAAGTGATGACCGGTTTCGAATACGTCGCGGCGGTCGAGATGATTCTCGAAGGCGACGGCAGCGACGGGCTCAAGGTGATAGAGGCGATTCGCGAGCGCCACGACGGGGCGAAACGCAACCCCTACAGCGAGCCGGAATGGGGACACAACTACGCGCGGTCGATGGCGAGCTGGGGGGCGCTCAACGCGTGGAGCGGATTCTGGTATTCGGCGGTCGGCCGCGAGATGCGCTTCGGCGTCCGCGAGGGCAGATTCCCGTGGTTCGTGGGCGGCGCGTGGGGAACGGTCGAGATCTCCGGCGGCGTTCCGAAGATCGGGATGGTGGCCGGTTCCGTCGACGTGGACAAGATCGAATCGCGGGAACTGTAGAATGTACGCCGAGATACCGATCTGGCTTTCGCTGGCGTTCATTGCCGCGGGTCTCGCGTTGCTCGCATGGTCGAGCGACGTCTTCGTCGACGGCGCGGCGCGGCTCGCGAAACTGCTCGGAATATCGCCGATCGTGGTCGGCATGGTGATCATCGGCTTCGGAACGAGCGCGCCGGAGCTTTGCGTGAGCGCGCTTTCGGCAATGTCGGGGCACGCGAATCTGTCGCTCGGCAACGCCTACGGCAGCTGCATCTTCAACATCGCCGTGATTCTCGGCGTGTCGGTGATGATCTTCCCGCTCGTGGTCAGGCCCGGGGTGATCTTCGTCGCCGGTCCGTCGCTGACGGCGATTTCGCTGTTCTCCATCTGGATTCTCAAAGACGGCGCATGCTCGCGGACCGACGCGTGGATTCTCATCGGGCTTTTCCTCTTTCTTCTGCCGGCCTACTGCTGGTTCGAGCAGGCGACGCGCGGTTCCGCGCCGGTGCGCGAGACCCCGGAGAAGGCGACGGCGAAGACGGTCGCGTTCGCGTCCGCGAAACTCGTCGTCGGGCTTGGCGTGCTTGTCGGCTCTTCGCACATTCTCGTCTGGGGGTCGGTCGATTTCGCGAGGTTCGTCGGCATCAGCGATCTGGTGATCGGGCTTACCATCGTCGCGGTCGGGACGTCGCTGCCGGAGCTCGCGAGCGCCATCGCCTCGGCGCGGCGCGGCGAACACGAATTCGTGCTCGGCAACATAATCGGATCCAATTTCTTCAACACGCTCGCGGTCGTGGGCATGGCCAGCGCGATATCGCCGGGCGAGCAGTTCTCGCCGTACATCCTTTCGCGCGATCTGCCGCTGATGGCGCTGCTGTCGGCTTCGATCTTCTTTTTCGGCGTAAACCGGCGCAATCCGCGGAATCCGGGCGCGATCGTCCGCCGCGAGGCGGTGGTGTGGCTCGCCGTGTACGTCGTCTATTCGGTTGTGATGTTCTTTCAGGAGGTCGGCAAAAATGGCTAAAGTGATTGCGATCGACGGGCCGAGCGGGTCCGGCAAATCGAGCGTGTCGAGAATCGTCGGCGGCAGGCTCGGGTTTCTGCACGTGGATTCCGGCGCGCTCTACCGTATCGTCACCTGGCGGTGTCTCGAGGAGAAGGTCGATACCTCCGATCCGGCCGCGGTCGCGGCATTCGCCGCCGGGGTCGGGATCGAACTCAGGCCGGAGAACGGCCGCGTCGAATACTACGTCGGCGGCGAAAAGCCGGGCGAACGCATCCGCACCCCCGAGATCAACGCCCACGCCTCCGCCGTCGCGACGGTGAAGGAGGTGCGCGACCGGATAACCGCGATTCTGCGCTCGATGGCCGCGTTCGGCGATCTTGTCGTCGAGGGGCGCGACATAACGACCGCCGTGTTTCCCGATTCCCCGGCGCGGTTCTACTTGACCGCCTCGCCAGAGGCGCGCGCCGAGCGCCGCCGCAGGGAACAGGTCGAGAAAGGCATCTCCGACCAGTCCGCCGAGGCGGTGAAGGCCTCGCTGCTCGCGCGCGACAGGGTCGATTCGACCCGCAGGCACGCACCGCTCAGAAAAGCCGACGGCGCGGTCGAAATCGATTCGAGCGACATGACTCTCGACGAGGTCGTCGACGCCGTCATGAACGCGCTGCCGCCCGGCTGGAGAAAGTGAAACTCTCGGTCAAGCTCGCTTTCGCGACGCTCGCGATATACTTCTGCGCGGCGGTCTTCGGAGAAATACAGTATCGCGTCGCGATCGCGCGCGACGAGACCCCGGCGTACAACCGCGTCGACACCGAGGCGCGCTTTCTGCCGCCGTCGAGGGAGCACTGGCTCGGAACGGACAATCTCGGCCGCTCGGTCGCGCTGCGGCTCGTGCAGGGGACGCGAATCGCGTTCCACGTCGGCATAATGACCTCGCTTATCGCGATCCCGCTCGGCGTGCTGCTCGGGCTTGCCGGCGGATACTGCGGCGGCAAGATCGATTCGCTCGTCGTCTATCTCTGCTCCACCGTCGCCTCGATGCCCGGCCTGCTCTTCATTCTCGCCATTTCCCTTGTGGCCGGACAGGGCCTGCCGGGGATCTACGCCGGCATAGGACTCACGACCTGGGTAGGCGTTTGCCGCACCATCCGCGCCGAGGTGATCAAGCACCGCGACCGCGCCTACGTGCAGGCCGCGAAAACGCTCGGCTATTCCGCGGCGCGGATAATGTTCAGGCACATTCTGCCCAACGTCGCGCACATAATACTCATCCAGTTCTCCATACGCTTCCCGTCCGCCGTTTCGACCGAGGTTTTCATATCGTTTCTCGGCATCGGGGTGCAGGGGGAGCCGAGCTGGGGAATAATGATCAACAACGCCAGAACGCGGCTGTGGCAGGGCGTCTGGTGGGAGATGGCGTTCACGACGCTGGCCATTTTCGTTCTCGTCCTCGCCTTCAACCATCTTGCGGACTACTTTCGCGACCGTCTCGACCCCGCCTTGCGAAGCCAGAGATAGAGCGGGCGGCGGAAAACATATGAGGGGTTTCGCCAAAACATAAGGGGGCAAGGGCGATTTCATAAGGGCGCTTTCCCGATTTTTCATGGCGCTTGCCGAGGTTTTACTGGGGGTGGTTTCGACTAACACTTGGCTGCCGGTGTGCCTGTCAGCGTGCGGCTTGAATCGAGGTAACCGTGCTCCCTGTCGCAGACGGACGAAAAACCTCGTGCGGCGGGGTTTGAGCATTCGTTGCGCAAACACGATTGAATGTTTGCGCAAACCAGAGAGTTTTGCGGAGAAGCAAATGGTATACTGCGCAAACGTTTTCGGGCGTATACGAAAAAAGCATGCCAAAGAAAAACCAAATACGGAAAACCATTTCGGTCGGGCTTGTGGTCAACACGTTCCTCAAGCCGCATCGGGAACTTATGCTCGGATGGATGCAGTACGGGAGAGCGCATCCGGATGTGGAGGTGCGCTTTTTCTTCGCGAGCGCAGCCACATCGATGGCGAATCTTCTCGCGTTCATCGATTCCGGAATCGACGCGATCGTGCTGTGCGGGCTGTCGAACCAGGTGCTTTCCGATTTTGTCGCGGCGTGCGACCGGGATCTGCCGACGGTGATATTGAGCAACATCAAACCGTCATGTCTCGACCTCGATTCCATGCCGAAAACGGGGCTTGTGCTGATCGACAACGACTCGATAGGCCGGAGCGTCGGCGAATTCTTCCTTGGGCACGGGCTTTTGAATTTCGGTTTCATCGCGATGAATTTCGGCGACGGGCAGCGTTGCGGACATTGCCGGTGCACGGCGTTCCGTGATGTGGCGATGTCGCCCGGCGACGGCGGCAGGACGTTCAGCGAGAAGACGTTCGGCGTGTGCAGGCCGAACGGCGACAGCTGGGACGCGCCGATCAGGGAGATAGTGGATTGGGTAGAGTCGCTTCGTCTGCCGTGCGGAGTGTTCGCCAACGGGGACCGTTCGGCGGCGGTTCTGATCGACGCCTGCCGCCATGCCGGGATAGACGTTCCGGGGCAGATCGAAGTGGTGAGCGTGAACAACGACTACGGCATCTGCGACAGCATGGGCGAAACCATATCCAGCATACAGCTGTCTTTCGACGATTGCATCAGGCAGACCATGGAAATGGCGATCGGGATGGCGGAATCGGCCCAAGGGTTGCCGGCGGGGAAGAGAATCGCGTCGGTTTCGGCATACTCCCTGGTCGAACGCAGTTCGTCTCTGAGCGGCCGCAACTACGGAAAGGTCGCCACGAGGGCGAAGGAATACATAAGAAAGAACGCCTGCGACGGAATTTCGGTCGCGGACGTGGCGAAAGAGGTAGGGGTGTCGCGCAGGACGCTGGAGACGCACGTCAAATACGCGACGGGCGACGGCGTCGCCGGGCTGATACGCAGGGAGCGCCTGAAGGCGGCATGCAAACTTCTCGCCGCGACCGACATTCCGGTTACGGAAGTGATCATGCGGTCGGGATTCAACCTGACGAGCAATGCCGGCGTTCTGTTCAAAAAAGCGTACGGCATGACCATGCGGGAGTACCGCACCAGAAACCAGAAGAAATTTCTTGCGCAATAGCGAAAAAACCGCTGCGCAAAATCGAGAGAACTTGAACTCCGGATATGGTACAATATCCGCGTTTTCTAAGGTTTCTAACTTTTCTAAGGTTTCTAAGTTTTGTAGCAGAAATCAGGGAGATGAATATGCGACGTTTTCATATGAAGATTGTGGCATTTTTTATGCTCGGACTGCTTTCGGCTCTAATGTCGGCCGAAGGCCGTCCTCGCGACGGCGTCGCCGCGTTGAAACACGACGGACGCCACGGCAGGGTGTCGATGAGCGCGGGCGGGAAGCGTTTCCCCGGCGGGGCCAAGGTTTCTTTCGGCCGCACGCGTTCGGAGGCGGTCGAGAGGAGGGTCTGCGGCGCTCTCGCGAAGATGGGCGCAGGGAATGGCGCGTCGCGGGTTCCGCGAGTTCTTGCGATGTACGACGTTTCGGTCAGCGCGGACGGGCGGAAGTGGCAGCCCGAAGCCGGCGAGCCGGTGCGGGTGGAGGTCGAACTGTCCGAGCCGGTGCCGGTAGGGTCCGGTTCGTCTCTGTCGGTAGTCCACCTTGCCGACAACGGCGAAATCGAGGAATTGCCGCCGTCGAGATTCGGTTTCGTCCGCAGCGACGACGGCGCGACGGTCGTCGCGTTCTGGTTTTCGGCGTCAGGTTTCTCGATCTACTCCATCGTCGACATGAACGGCGATCTGGCGACGCCGCGCCGGTTCTACCACTTCTACGACCATCCTTCGGCCATCGAGGGCTCCCACGCCGTGCGGACTTTCCCCTACCGCTACGCCGACCGGTCGAACGACGTCGTAAACGTGCAGATCGTCAAAGACGGCGACATGCTCAAGGAGCCGCCGGTGCCAGAGGACATATTGGACGAAAACGGCGTTCCCGTCAGCACGTTCGAGGGCTGGTACGTCGTCCACAATGAGCCGCGGCCGGCGAACGCCGTCGAGAGCAAGCTCGATTCCGCCGTCGAGCCGTTCACGTTCGTGTGGCCGGTGGGCGTGACGGAGCGGCATCTCGCCTTCACCAACGGGGTTTCGGTCACCGAGAACGCGGATACCGACTACTACGTGGTGCCGCTATACGAGCATGCGCGCTACCTGCAGTTCAACGAAAAGGAGCGGGACGAGCAGGGGACCGGCGACCGCATCATCGACCGCAAGATCATCGCCCTCAACGACGAGACGGGCATCGCCAGAATCAAGGTCAGCGACGTCTCGGCGGCGCTGAAAAACAGCCGCCAGGAGTATTTCTGCGGCTGGAGCTACCTCGACAAGAACGGCCAATACACCGATCTCATGCTGTATTCCAACGCCGGTACGCCGCAGGAGGAGTACATCAATATCGACGACGCGCTCTTTCAGGTCAACGGCGGCAACGCGATCCAGCTGTGGCCGCTCTACGTTTCGGCGCACTTCCTGAACTTCGACACGAACGCCAAGGGTTCGGGCGCGACGTACGTCGGCTCGCTCTTCGTGCGTTCGACCACCGACATCGGCGCGGTCGCGCCGAGCGGCAACCGCCTGGGCTACGACTTCGCCGGCTGGTGCACGGGAACGGTCGAGGGCGGCAAGGTCAGGCTCGGCGAGCGCGTGACGGACGCGAACGGCCGCGTTATCCCGAACGTCACCGCCACCAACGCGACCGGCGAGGTGATCCTCTACACGGACGCGAGCGGCAACATCCGGCTCAACAAGGACGTCACGCTCTACGCGAGCTGGACTGCGAACACCAGCGCCTCCTACCGCGTGATCGTCTGGCAGCAGCGCGTGACTGATTCGAAGAACGCGGCGGATGCGGACAAGAAGTACTTCTACGTCACGCACTACACCAGTCCCGAGGTGAGCGCCTCCACGGCGATCGCCGATTCCCTGTTCAAGAACTTCACCGGCACGCGGGCGGACGGAACGTCGTTCGGTTCGGCGACGAATCTGGCGACCTTGTCTGGGCCGGCGGCCGCAAACGCCGCGAACGAGGATTTCACCGGCTTCCACTACGCACGCTGGGCCTGCGAGGACGCGACGGTCGCTTCCGACGGAACGACGGTCATCAACGTCTACTACGACCGCGACCTGATCACGCTGCGCTTCAGCCTGTACGATTCAAACCAGACGGAAACCACCTATTCGATGAGCACGGCGACATCGGGTACGCTGTACGGCACCGACGATGGCGAAAACTATTTCGAGGTCTATTACGACAACGGCCAGTGGTACAAGACCAGAACTTCAGTGCCGGGGTATTCTTACTCAACGGAGCATACTGGCGATCGCTATGTAAAATCCGGCAACAGCTATACGAAGACCTCGAGTAATTCTCCAGAAGAGCAGTACCGTAAGGTGACAACTTGGCTTGTTATTACCAACTATGAGCAAATCTTTTACAACGAGGCCGATGGCAAGTGGTATCAATCACGCACGGAGGCCACGATCTATGCCTACTCTGATCCGTACTCCGGCAACCGCTACACGGTGAGCACGAGCAACTGGATCGTCAACCAGACGATGACGGGACTCTACGGGCAGACGTTGGCCGCCAACGGATACGTCTGGCCGTCGGGGCGCAGATGGTACGACGG
>JAGDAE010000028.1 GCA_017959645.1 Kiritimatiellia bacterium | reverse complement strand
TGTCTGCGCAACCGCGCGCGAAGCTTCATCTTCTCGACGGCTCCTGCCCCCGCCTGCGCAGCCGCCGCCGACTGCGCGGTTTCGATCATCGAAAGCGAGCCCGATCGCGTCGGCCGGCTGCGCGCAAACGCGGTTTTCTTTGCGGACGAGCTTGCGCGGCGCGGGATATGCGTGCGGTCGGCCAGCGCGATTCTGCCGGTTGTAGTCGGCGACGAAGGCAAGGCGCTCGAAGCGTCGGCGCGGCTGGAGGAAATGGGGTTTTTGATTCCTGCGATACGGTATCCTTCGGTCGCTCTGGGGGCGGCGCGATTGCGCGCGACGGTGTCTTCGGAACACTCCCGCGCGCAGATTTCCGCCGCTGCCGAAGCGATCGCCGGCTGCCTTTCGGGCTGAAAACGGCGTTTCGGCGGTTTGCATTCCGTGCGCGAAATTTGATATAATACCGCACATACACCGAAAGGAATGATGACGATGAAGCGTGCAGGATTTTTGTTTGCGGCGATTCTCGCCCTGGCCTCGATGCCGGCGGCGGCGGACGATTTCGAGACGGGTGCGACCTATGTCGGCAGCCCCTGGACGGTCGACGGCAACTCGGAGTATCTCGTCGACGGGGCGGTGGATATCGGCGCGGTGACTGTCGCCCAGAACGTGAACGGTTCGCTGGCGATCGACAAATCGGGGGATTTCGATCTGAGCATCGGCGCTCTGCGGCCGGTCAATACGTACTGGTGGTACTTCGTCGACGGCGCGATCGACATAAACGTGACCGGCGGCGGAGTGAAAAGACCGGCTCCGGTCGAACCGGCCGGCGATAGCTTCGACGCTTCGGCCGCGATCCACATCGACGCTTCGGCGACTTCGACGGTGACGCTTGGCGACATCGACGAATCGTCGGGCTTCAGATACGTTGAATCGGTTGCCGACGTGCGCGCGGGTTCGGCCATGACCGCAGAACCGGCGCCGACCGACAGCGTGCTCATCGCCAGCAAACCGAGACTGAAGACGAACGCGCTAAACGGCATGCCGGCGTTCGACATGGGCGATTTCGCGATGCAGTCGAGCGCGGACCGCAATTGCGCCTGCCTCAAATATCCTGACGTGAACGGTCGCGAGGGCTTTCTGGTGGTCCGCTTCAAGAGCGGCGGCTCCAATACGGCGTTCTTCCTCGGCTACATCGGCGCGGACTACTATGGCTTCCACCGCGGGCTCGGCGACAACGGCACCGGCGACTCGAATTGCCAGTTGCTTACCGAGCAATACGCCGCCGCCGCGAGACAGGGCATATTCTGCGTCGACGGCTGGCGCGTCCCCGAATGGCTGTTCCGTCCGGACGATGAATTCCATCTGATTTCGTTT
Organism: Kiritimatiellia bacterium; assembly: GCA_017959645.1. Classification (GTDB taxonomy): domain Bacteria; phylum Verrucomicrobiota; class Kiritimatiellia; order RFP12; family UBA1067; genus UBA1067. Next base: position 767 of record JAGDAE010000028.1, on the reverse strand, counting down.
GCGCTGCCTTCCGGCTACCCGGTTAACACGTTCGGCGGCGACCGGAATGCGCGTTGCGGAGGCATCGAGCTCGCCGAGGCGGTTCTTTTCGAAAACAATCTTTCTGCGGCCGAACGCCAGGCGATCGAAGCGAGGCTGATGGAGAAGTGGTTCGGCTCGGGCAGCCACTCCACTTCGGCTGCGTGGAACATCGGCAAGCTCGCGTTCGGCGGTGATGCGCAGCCGGGATTCGACGCCGGCGCGACGGTGAACGTCGGCATGCTGTCCGGCGAGGGGGTTTTCGAGAAGGAGGGCGACGGGGCGCTTTGCGCATCGTCGCAGTCGAGCTTCTCGGGCTTCGACGTGAAAGGCGGCGAGCTTTCGATCATGCGTGCGTATCCGGCCGAAGTGCGTTCGGCCGCCCTGCATTTCGACTTCTCGAACGAAGATACGCTTACGCTCGACAACGGCGGAGTGACCCATGTGACCGACGTCAGAAGATCGGGCTTCTACGCATATGTGCATGGGCAGTCGAACGGCAACCCCGTGCGTACCGCGCTCGGCGCGAACGGGATTTACGGAATCGACTTCGGCGACTACGAGATAACTTCCGGCAAATCGAAGGCCGATACGCCCGGCGCCAGCGCGCTGCGGATCGACGACGGAAGCGGCGGCGGATACGTCGCCGGCGTGAAGACGGCGTTCATCGTCGTGAGCGGCGATTTCGAGAACTGCTACGAGCATTTCCTCGGCTCGACCGGCTCGTGGCACTGGAATCGCGACTGTTC
>JAGDAE010000283.1 GCA_017959645.1 Kiritimatiellia bacterium | reverse complement strand
CGGCAAGGCATACAACAGCGAAGACGTCGCCTGGTCGGTCGAATTCCCAAACATCAACACCATCTATCTGCGCGGACATTCTGAAGCCGTTGGCCAGTTCCAGGTCGGCTGCCCGAATATCAGCGCCGACTGGGTAAGATTCGATTTCGTGTTCGACGATGTGTACGCGAGCGTATACACGAACGGTTATGCGATAGTGTTCAATCACGGCACCGAAAACGAGAGCACGCGCTACAATGTCGACGGAGTCGGCCAGGTCCCGTACGGACTTTGGGTCGGCGGCTGCAACGCCTACGATTACGACAACAACACTGGCGGCGGCGAGCCGTCTTTCGGCGGCAGATACGACGAGGTTCGCATCCGCAACGCGGTTTCGACGCCGGCGTGGGTGCAGGCGGAGTACGATACCGCGACGGATCGCGGCTTCTTCACCTACGGTGCGGCGCTCCAGGCCACGTCAGGCGGACCGGGTTTGACGATATTCGTGAGGTAGGAGTGCATTTCCCGCTTTTTGTCGATCTCGCCGGACGCGAATGCCTTGTCGTCGGCGCCGGCAAGATTGCGGCCCGAAAGGCGAAAACGCTCGAAAGTTTCGGGGCGAGGGTGAAGACCGTAGCGCCCGAGACCGCCGGAAGGGGATTCGAAGAAAGCGATGTCGAGGGCATGGCGCTCGTAGTCGCGGCGACCGACGACCATGGGCTGAACGCCAGGGTTTCGGCGATCTGCAGGGCAAGGGGAATTCCGGTGAACGCCGTCGACGACCCGGCGAACTGCACGTTTTTCTTCCCGGCGATCGCGAGGAACGGACCGGTAACCGCGGCGGTTTCCACCGGAGGGGCGTGCCCGGCGGCGGCGGCGATCTTGCGAGACCGCATCGCGGGGCTGATGGACGACGGATTCGCCGCCAAGGTCGAAAAGCTCGGCGGCGAACGGGAGCGCCTGAAGAAAGAGTTTCCCGACCCCGAGGAGCGCCGCAGGCATTGCGAAGAGGAACTGAACGGTCGGCCGTGACCGCGTTTCGCCGTATTTCGCCTCCCCGGTCGGGGGCGAAATATGATATAATACGCATATATGAAATTGCTTGAAGAATTGCAGCAACGCGGTCTCGTGGAAGCGCTGACCGATCCGGAAATAGAGAAGGCGATGGAAAAGCCGATGACGGTGTACTGCGGGTTCGATCCCTCGGCCCGTTCGCTACAGGCCGGCAACCTCGTCTCGATAATGGTCTTGCGCCGTTTTCAGCTCGCCGGCCACAAGGTCATCGCGCTGGTTGGCGGCGCCACCGGTCTCATCGGCGACCCGTCCGGAAAATCGGCCGAACGCAACATGCTCACGGTCGCCCAGGTCGAGGAGAACAAGAAGGGAATACGCGAGAACCTTTCGCGGATTCTCGATTTTGACGGACCCAACGCCGCGATCATGGTCGACAACTACGACTGGTACAAGGGGATGAGCGCGATCGAGTTTCTGCGCGACATCGCCATAAACTTCCGCGTGCCGCAGATGCTGGCCAAGGAGAGCGTGAAGAAGCGTCTCGAAGCGAGCGAAGGCGCGCTGACGTTCACCGAATT
>JAGDAE010000282.1 GCA_017959645.1 Kiritimatiellia bacterium | reverse complement strand
TGGCGGCGGCGGGGATGGCGTGAAGGGGTTTTGCGATATCGTGACCGGCGCGACGTCGGGCATCGGCGAGCGGGTGGCGAAGCTGCTGCTGGCCCGCGGCTCCGGGCTTGTGGCGGTCGCGCGCGACGCCGGACGCCTCGAGGCGATGTACGGCCTCGACAAATCCGTCGATACGGTCGCGCTCGATCTGTCGGATGCCGGCGCGGCCTCGGCGCTGGCCGGGAAGATCGGCTTGCCGGTCAGGTATTTCGTGCACTGTGCCGGGTTCGCGGTTCCCGCTCCGCTCGGCTTCATCGACGGTGCGGATGCGCTCCGGATGTATTCGGCGCACGCGCTGTTTCCGATGCTGTTTCTCGGCTGGATGGCGCGCCGGGCGAATCATGCCGACGGAGCCGCCGCCGTCCTGGTCTCTTCGCGGTCTGCGCGCGAGGCCGACCGTGGAAACGCCGCCTATGCGGCTGCCAAGGGGGCGGTCGAGGGGCTGTTCCACACGGCGGCTTCCGAGCTCGCCGTCCGCGGAGTGGCGCTCAAATTGATCGCGCCGGGACCGGTCGATACCCGCATGGCGCGCGAGACGTGGATGCGCAACGCGACGGACGGCGAGGTGGCGAAGATGCTGGCGGACGGCGAGCTGGCGACGCCGGAAAAGGTCGCCGGAGACATTCTGGAGCTTTTGGAGGGCGGCCGGTGAAGCGTCTGCTGATAATCGGAGCCGGCGGTTTCGGGCGCGAAATGGCGACCGCCGCGCGGGAGGCGGCGGGGTTCGGCGTCGATTTCAGTCTGGGCGGTTTTCTCGACGACAATCCCGGCGCGCTCGACGGTTTCGCGAACTATCCGCCGGTCGTCGGCGGCATCGATTCGTACGTTCCCGGGAAGGACGATGTCTTCGTTTCGGCGATTGGCGATACGGAGGTTCGCCGCAAGTGCGTGGAGAAACTCGCCGCACGCGGCGCCGAATTCATCCCGGTAATCCATCGCACGGCGTCGGTCGGCACGAACGTCAGGATCGGACGCGGCAGCTTTATCGCGAACAACGTCGTTCTAACCGCCGACGTCACGGTAGGCGAACACGCGTGCGTGTTCCACAATTCGTCGATCGGGCACGACACGGTGCTCGGCGACTTCTCGCACGTCTACGCGGTCTGTTCGCTCGGCGGCTCGGTGCGGGTGGGCGCGGGAGCGAGGATATATCCGGGATCCGTGGTTCTGCCGCGCAGGAAGATCGGCGAGCGCGCGGTCGTCGGCGCCGGCTCGACGGTGGTTGTCGACGTCGATGCCGGTTCGACGGTGTTCGGTTCGCCGGCGAAACCGCTCGAATAGAAAACGATTTTGAAAGGAAAACAGGAAATGGCAAACGCAGCCGTAGGCATAGTGATGGGGTCCGATTCGGACTGGCCGCTGGTGAAAAAAGCGTGCGAGACGCTCGATTCGTTCGGCGTCGTCTACGAAACGAGGGTGATTTCGGCCCACCGGACCCCGGATCTCGCGCTGGAATACGCCCGCACCGCCGAGGAGCGCGGGCTCCAGACGATAATCGCGGCGGCCG
>JAGDAE010000281.1 GCA_017959645.1 Kiritimatiellia bacterium | reverse complement strand
TCGCTTCTGAATTGCACACGGTCGTTCCGAGCGCAGCCACGAACCGATAGTAGGACGCGCCGGCGGGATTGTCGAAATAGAACTGGTAGACGCCGCTCGAATCGAGCATCCCCGTCTCCACCGGCTCGCCCCAGTCCTCGACATCGTCGCCTTTGAACGAATCGGCAGCGTAGGCATACACGGTCGCACCGGCTACCTGCTCGCCGAAATTGACGACGAACGCCGCCTTGCCGCCAGCGATGGCGCCGCGCTCGATCTTGGCCGCGAGCGGATCGAACACCTTGAAGTTAGTGGCCGACTCGGTGTTGTCGAAATAGTTCCATGTCGCCGCATTGTCGGTCGACCAGCCGATGCCGATAAAGAACGTGTCGCCGCTGTTCGGGTAGTTGTAGCACGGATACGGACCATACCCGCCCGTTCCGTTGCCGACGTAGAGTTTCAAATCGTGCCAGCCGGTGTATGTCGGCGTGTACGCTTTTTTCGGAATGTTGGCGATGTCGATTCCGCCGCTGCCGTTGGCCATGAATTCTTCGACGCCGTCAATCCACACGCTACCGTAATCGTCGACATTGATTCCGAAGATATAGGTTTTGGCGGAGTCCATCCAAAACGATGTGTGGTAGCCCAAAGTGCGATAATCGCCCCAGCCGCTGGCGTAGGAAGAGCCGTCATCCTTGTATACGGTCCAGCTTTGCGGATTGTATTGGCTGATTACTACCGCATACGGCCGGTCGGTAAAGCCGACCGTGACATTGCTTTCGATGTCGAAGCCGTTTGCCCAGGCGTTGCCGTCAACATACGACTGGCGGAACCCCGGTTTGGCTGTTATACCCGCGCCGGACGAGAAACCGAAAACGATACCGAACACGCGATCGGTATTTCCGCTTCGCAGATACAGCCGGCCTTCGTACTCGGTGCCGGACCGGAACCCGCCGACATCCGCCGTATAGTCGCCCGACACGCTCGTACACGTCGCGATCGTCTTCTCGAATTCGAAAGAACCCGAAGAAAGCCCGTATTTGAGGACAAGATCGGCCGAACCGGTGCCGCCGCTGACGGACCAGTTGAAGCGCACAGTCGTTGCGTCGACCGCCTCGGCCGAGGTGAACTCTCCAGACGGTATGGCCGTTGCGGCAAGCGAAAGCCCCAACGCCATGATCATGGTGCAAAGTGTTTTCATACGTCAGTATTATATCATATTTCCCGCCGTCGCGGGGAATCGGAACGGCGGGATTCTGGATTTTCGCCGGCGCGATTCAGCGGGCGAGGAAGAGTTCGCGGCGTCCCGGCGAAAGCTCTTCGCCGCCGCAGACGGCGACCGTGCCTTCGGGAACCTCGAGCGCGACGGCGATTCCGCCGTCTTTGCGCTCCCAGCGGGCGAAGATCGTGCCGTGCGGAGTCGGAACCCCGCCCTCGGCGAAGTCGAGCTCGGCGACGACGTGCGGAGCGAAGCTCCAGCGCGCGAAGCCCGGCTCGAGCGGCTCGACGCCGAGCAGATAGTTCGTTATCGGACCCGCCACCGCGGTATCGGGATGGGATTCGTCCCACCAGCCGTCGGTAGTCATGAAGCCGCATTCCGTGCAGCAGTGGGCGCCAGGCCAAGATGGATCCGAAAGTCCGAACCACGCTCCGTTCGCGAGCATCTCGAACGCCTCTTCGTCGAAGCCGTAAGCGAACATTCCGCGCAGACCCGCGAGATGGAACTTGTCCTTCTGGTCGCGCCTGACGCGTCCGGCCGCCGCGCGGGCCTCGGCCGGAGTGTAGAAACCGGCTCCGAGAGCGAACTTCTCGCTGACGTCGCGGTACCAGTCGCTTTCGTACTCGAGCGCATCCGCGAAATGTCCGTCTTCGCGCAGGAATTCCCTGCGGACGGATTCCCCGAGCCGCGCCGCCCGCTCGCGCCAGCGCGCGGCATCGCCGGAGAAACCGAGCGCATCGGCGAGGGAAGCTCCGTCGAGATAGCACCGGTTCAGAAGCGCCTGCATGTAGAAGCGGGTGCGCGGATCCGCCGGCGGCATCGAGCACGCGTGCGAAGAAGTCTCGATCCTCTGCACGAAAATCCCGTCGTCGCGGCAATGCGAAATCAGATATTCGAGATCTTTCTTGACCGCCGGGTAGAATTCGCGGGCGAGTTCCTCGTCGCCGTTATGCAGATAGAAATCCCATACGATCGGCACGAACCACGCCGAAAATTCGTCGGACGGGAAGTGCCCGTACTCTCCGCTCGCCGGCCGCTTCCGGGTCTCGGCGCGCGGCGCCGCCCATATGTAGCCCTCAGGCGTCTGGTTGAACGCCAGCAGCCGCAGCGATTCGCGGAAGTACGGCCAGCCGGTGTCGTAGGCGTAGAAGCAGGTTCTCTGCGCCCACCAAAGATCGCCTATCCACACCAGACGATCGCGCTTCGCCCCGTCGGCCATGTAACGGAACGCGCGCGTGTACGACCAGCCGTCCAGCCGCCCGAGATCGTCGGAACCGGAGAAATCGTCACGGTATATCTCGTTGCCGGTCCCGTCGCAGACCACGAAATTCTCGACGACAGGCCACCATTCCTTCTCCGTGTAGATTCCGCAGCGCCCGCCGAGACCGATATCCGGCACGTCGACGTCGGTTATCCGCTTGCCGTCGAAATGCACCGCCACGTTGACGCCGCTGACGACGACTTCGAGACGGTGCTTCACGCCGTCGACGATCGGCTCGTCGACGATCTTCTGGCGCAGCACCGTGTTGACTCCGCCGCGGCGGCGCAGAATCTGCACGAACGCCGGCTGGGAGGCGACGACGACGATGCCGTTGTCCTCGTCGTTCGCGCGCAGCAGAAGCCCCATCGCGGAATTGAAGTGCGGATTGGTCCTGAGCTCGAAATCGCTCGCCCAGATTCCGTCGCCGTCGCGCAGGACGCGTTCGCACAGCCCGACCGGCGAGCCGTTCTCGAGCTTGCGCGGCAGCAGTCTGCCGTCAACCGTGCGCCACGCGTCGCCGTTGGGGAAGCTCGCTATCTGGCAGGTCCACGCGCTCATGTCCCACGCGCGATTGACCCGCTCGTCGGAACACCTGAAATACCCGGCCGGACGCTCGAGCGAAAACACCCCGACGTTGCGTATCTCGAGCGCGCCGAGTTCGACCTCGGTCCCCGGAGTCTCGAGCTGCACCCTGACGTAGCGCTCCTGCCCCTGTATCAGCGGGGCGATGTAGGTTCCCGTCCTGGTTATGGTGTAGAGCTCGAAGCGGTTCACGTTCGCCGGCAGAACCGGGTTGTCGAACGTCGGCCCGAGATAGTCGGCGCATCCCCGGCGGGTGAAGTCGCCCGTCTCGCGCAGACCGTCCGGATGGGTGGAGTACGACAGTCTGAGGACCGGGTTCATTCCCTTGAATCCTTTGACGTCCACTATCGCGTATCCGCCGGCGCACTGCGGCCCGTAGTCGTAGGCGACGACCGGCTGCTCGCCTCCTGCGCCGTATCTGAGCGTCGCCCCGTCGACCGTCGCTTCGGCGCCGCCGCGCGCGTAGAAGACCTTCTCCGGAAACTGGTGCACAAAATCCCCCGCGGCGCAAAACGCCGACGCCAGCGCCGCAATGGCGGCAATGCGATTCTTCATGGCGGCATTCTCCTGTTGACAGCTATTCGAAACGGTATGTCTGGCCGGGCGCCGGCGCCACGACGTTGCGTATGCCCTGCTCCTTGAGCAGCTCGGCCATCGCCGACACCTTCTCTGGTTCGCCGTGCACCGCGAAGGCGTGGCGCACGTTGTCCTTTATCTCGCCGAGCCAATCGGAAAGCCCCGCCCGGTCGGCGTGGGCGGAAAGCGCGTTGATGACCTCGACCTGGGCCTTGAGCTCGACCTCCTCGCCGAATATCCTGAGCGGATTGCGCTTCTCGACAACCCGGCGCCCGAGCGTGTTTTCGGCCTGAAAGCCGCAGATGAGGATTATGTTGTCGGGATCCTGCACGCAATGCATGAGATGGTGGAGCACCCTGCCGCCTTCGCACATTCCGCTCGCCGCGATGATGATCATCGGCCCCGGCGCGCCGTTGAGCGCCATCGATTCCTCGGGCGTCCCGACAAACGTCATTCCCGGGAACGTCAGCGGATCCCGCCCTTCCTCGAGCATCCTCTTCGCCTCGTCGTTGTACACCTCGCGGTGGCTCGCGTAGATCTTCGTCGCCTTCTGCGAGAGGGGCGAATCGATGTAGAGCTTTACTTCGCGCGGCACGCGGTTGCGTTCGCGCAGGCGGTTCAGATAGTATATAATCTGCTGCGTGCGCCCTACCGAGAAGGCGGGTATCAGCAGTTTAGAGTTGTGGCGGTCGATGTGCTTCAGGTACCGTTCGAGCCGCAGCTCGACATCGTCGGCCGAGGGATGGTACCTGTCGGCGTAGGTCGATTCGATCAGCAGTATGTCCGCCCCGGCGGGGTATTCGTAGTGGCGCAGAATCGGCTGGTCGGGCTGGCCGAGGTCGCCCGAGAACAGCAGCCGGTGGTTGCGGCCGTGGTCGCTCCTGACGTCGAGCTGCACCAGCGCCGAGCCGAGTATGTGGCCGGCGTTGAAGAACTCGAGCGTCAGCCCTCTGGCGATCTCGCGCGGCTCGTGCAGGTGGGTAGGCACGAAAAGCTGCATGAGCGCGTCGACATCCCTCTCGTCGTAGAGCGGCTCGAAAAGCTTCTTGCCCTCCTTGCGGCGCTTCTTGTTGACGTATTCGAGGTCGCGCTTCTGCAGAAAGCAGCTGTCGCGCAGCATTATGTCGCAAAGCTCGCACGTCGACTGCCGGGCGAACACCCTGCCGCGGAATCCCTGCCGCACGAGCTGCGGCAGGTTGCCGGAGTGGTCGATGTGCGCGTGCGAGAGCACGACGTAGTCGATCGTCTTCGCGTCAACCGGCAGATTGCGGTTCTTCTCGAACGCTTCCTTGCGGTGGCCCTGGTAGAGGCCGCAGTCGAGAAGTATGCGCTTGCCGTTGGCCTCGACGAGGTGCATCGACCCCGTCGTCGTCTGCGCCGCGCCGTAGAACGTTATGCGCATACGCTCAGTCTTTGCGCGATCTCAGCTCGCGCGCGACCATGTCGGCGAAGGACGAGACGGCCTTGTCTTTCGACGCTTTCGCGATCGCCCTCACCTCGCTCGCCTCCCGGCGGTGTCCGCACCAGCGCAGCTGGTCGAGGAAGAAATTCGTGCGGTACGGGTCGTCAGACTCCCTTGCGGCCGAGAGCAGCGCCGTGGTCCAGCGCCAGCGGCATTTCGGCATCTTCGGGCACTTCGTGCACATGACGAACTGCGAAACGGCGGCGATCTTCGTCGCGACGAAAGGATCGGTGTCGTACGCGCCCTTGACCTCGGCGAGCAGCTTCAGCGCCGCCTCCTCGCTCTGCACGTACGGCGCGAGCTCCTCGCTCGCGGTCTCCTTCGCCAGACGCTCCTCGTTCTCGCCAGACTGCCACTCGACCGCCATCTGGTAGCCGTCGTAGTGCGACATCGCCGGACCGTAGTCGTTGAACGGGTTCGGATCTGCCGTCTGCTCTACGCTGACCGGCGTGGCCGACGATTCCCAGACGAGCTTTTCCTGCTTCGTTGCGCAGCCGGAGAGAATCGCGGCCAGAACGATGGCGGATACGGTAAGGTTTTTCATTTCTTTCAGCCCTTCATGAATTCGGTTGCCCAAGGTTCGCGCATCTCCTGGTAGAGGAAGCGCTCCGCCGCCGGATCGTCCACCGCATGCAGCGAGACCGGGTCGAAATCGAACCCGCGCCCGAGACGCTCGGCCACGATTCCGAGATTGAACATGCTCGACGACCTGAAGCCGTTCGATTCGTTGAGCGCGAACGTTTTGCGCTCGCGCACCGACTCCATGAAATCTGTCACCTGCGGCGCCGGCTTCGGCAGATCGGCGATTATCTTCGCGGCGTCGAGCTCCTTGCCGTCTTTGTCGACGAGCCGTAGCGTCGGCGACTCGGGAGTCTTCGGGTAGACGCAGATCCCGTTCGAGCCCTCGAGCAGCGGACGGTCCTTGAGCGACTCGTCGCCGTCGAGCTCGACGACGGTTCCGTCGGCGTAGGTGAGCGTAAGCCGGTCGAAGCGGCCCACCGCCTCGGGATGCTGCTTCGGCCCCCTGTAGTCGATCCTGACCGGGCTGGTGTCGTCCTTGCACAGAAGATACTGCAGCGGGTCGAGATAGTGCTGCGCCATGTCGCCGAGCCCGCCCGAATCGTAGTCCCAATAGCCGCGGAACGAGGTGCCGACGCGGTGCGGAGAATAGGGGCGCCACGGCGCCGGGCCGAGCCACATCTCGTAGTCGAAGCCCTCGGGAACCGGCTCCGGCTTCTGGTTGACGCGGCCCGACCAGCCGAATTTCCACGAGAACCCCTGGCCGGTCCCGAACGTGCACTTGAGCGGCCCGTCGCCGAGAATCCCGTTTTCGACAACCTGGCGAATCGGCTCGAC
>JAGDAE010000027.1 GCA_017959645.1 Kiritimatiellia bacterium | reverse complement strand
CGGCGCAGATCGCCCTCGACCCGGTAGTGGTCTTGGATATACGTCGTGATCGCGTGTATCTCGTCCTGGGTCACGTCGTCCGCCTTCTTCATCGGATCGACATTGCAAGCCGCCAAAACGTCGTCTGCGCGTTTCGGCCCGATACCGTGGATATAGCGCAGCGCAAAGCGTATGTGCTTCTTGCCGGGGACATCCACACCCATCATTCTAGGCATAGTTGTTTTTACCTCTTCCTTTTGTTTAGCCCTGACGCTGCTTGTGGCGCGGGTTGGTGCAGATCACGCGCACCACGCCGTGCCGGCGGATGATGCGGCAGTTCTCGCATATGCGACGAACGGAACTACGTACTTTCATTGTGTTTTACTCTCTAGAGTGGTCGAATAGGTGTGTATTATATCAAAATATGCGCTCGGCCCGCAAGGGGGTATTTTAAGAAAAATCAACCCCTCCGGACCATGCGCGCCGGACGCCGCAGCCAGCGCCCCAGCGTCTCACTCTCCGTTGCGGACGATTTCGACCTTGTCGATATACACTCCGTCGACGGCGGACTCGGTCTCGAACTTGCCGGGTCCTATCCAGAGATAGTCCTCTTCTGTCGGCTGCCAGGTGAGGATATCGTACCACCGGTATCCGTCGCCGACTTCGGAAGTCTTGAATTCGTATTCGACCTCGCCGCCCTTCTGGGAATCGTAGACGCCGATCCAGAACGCATTGCCCTCGCCGGCCTTGTCGACGCGTATGCGGGCGCGTATGGAGTATTCGACGCCGGCGTCCATCTCGACGGCGCTCATCGGCAGCATCACGCACCATTCGTAGTGGGTATTGGTCAGTTTGAGCGCGCGGCCGTCGTCCGCCTCGGGATCGTCTACGAGTACACCCCATTCGCCCATGCGCTGGCACGGTATCGACTTCTCCTCGATGGTTCCGCGCCTCCAATCTCCGTAGAACTCCGACGGCGATTCGGGCTTGTCGAGAAGCTCCCGCCACGAGATGAGAGTCTGCTCGTGCCGGATGGCGCTCTCGGAAAGACGGATGTCGCCCGCCTCGCCGCAAAGCGCGAGCAGACGGCGGGCGAGCCGCTTCTGGGCGTCGAGATCGCCGCAGTCGAACGGCTTCTTAGAGAGCCAGAGCGTGCGGTCGCTCCTCGCGCGCATCCGCTCCAACCGCAGATAGTCGACGGAGAACGATCCCATGCGGCAGTTGTAGCCGGCGATCTCGTCGAAGCGCGTCTCGCGAATCGCACATTCCCAGAGCGAGGCCGCGCGTTCGAGGAATTCATCGGAGAGAGCGCGGTTTTCCGGCCCCTCGTAGATGAGCAGCCCGCGCGACGGATCGGCCGACCAGTCGAGCTGCACGCGGTGGAGCTCTTCGAGGTACTCGCGCACGTACGGCGCGCCGGCGCCGTAGTATCCCGGAAGAAACTCGTCGAGCAATACGTCCAGGTCGAGATCGGGGTTCCACATCCATTTCGCCAGCAACCACGCCTTGAGCTCGGCGAAATCGCCGTGACTGCCCTGGTATGCGCCCTGCTCGAAAAGCATCTTGGCTCCGTTGCGGATGAAGAACCTGATGTTGTCCTGCAGGCAGAGGATGTTGGCGAACGGTTTCGGGTAGTGGGCGAAATCGGTTACGTAGTCCCAGATGTAGAGGCTGTCCGTCTGCGAAGACCATTCCTCGATATCCTTCCTGAACGCGATGTTCTGGGGATACGGGCTCTTGTCGAGAGATCTGGCGAACTCGCATTCGATCGTGCAGAGGCACGGCACCACATTGTGGCGCAGTCTGGCATGTTTCGGCGCCTTGCGGGTATACTGGTAGGCGAGCGTCTCTATGAGAACGTCGGGAAATTCCTTCTCGACCGCCTCGGCGACGGCATTGACGAATCTGACCATGGTCCCGGCCGGACTCCCCTCCTCTTCATCGACCGCGCGGCAGTTGTCGCACTGGCAATTGTGGTAGCAGTCGTTCTGGCTGACGCCGTAGAACTTCGCGCCGGGATCCTTGCGGATGCGCTCGAGCACGCGTTCGTTGACGATCTTCAGCACGTCGGGATTGGTCAGACAGAGCTGGGTCGGATAGTTCACGCGCTTGCCGTTCTCCATGCTGTAGTATTCGGGATGGGTCTCCCAGAATTCCTTGAGCGGCACGAGCGTGTCGAAAGTGTGACAGCTCGGCAGCCCGCCGCCGAAACGGAACGAGTCGACGCCGTATTTGGGGTCGGCGTCTTCGCAGTGGTTGCGTCCGTTCGCCCGAAGTTTGGCGGCGAACTCAGGATGCTTCACGAGATCGTACCAGAACGGCTCGCGCATCTCAAGCGCCGGCGTCTCGACCTCGTCGAGTCCGGCCGGATAGCGCACCGCCGCGGCTTTGGGGACCTTTTCGCACCACGACGAATAGAAACCGCAGCCGGCGAACTTCTCAAGAAAGGCGTAGACGCCGTAGAGCGCCCCGCGCTTCCCGCTGCCAGCTATGAAAAGCCGTCCGCCGCGCTCCTTGAGCGCGAAACCGTCCTCTCCGAGAAGTTCCTTGTCGACTTCGGGAGTGAACGCCGTATAGCCGACGACGGCGGCCCCGGCCGGACATTCGCCGGCGTCGGAGACTATCTCCGGCGTTTCGCCGGTGATGAGCCCGACGTATTTGACCAGCTCCTGCGCCGCGTACTTTTCGCTCGGCGAAGCGTCTTGGCGGATAACGACCGGACCCGACAGCGCCAACCCCTCTTCGGGAATTCTGTCGAACCGCGCAGTCCAGCCGCCGCCAGGCTGCATGACGGCCCGTATGCGCTCGCCGGACGAGATCTCGACCGTCCGCCTGCGGTAGTCGGTCGCCTCCTTGTCGGCGTTTACGCCGTCCTCGAACGCCTCGACATTCCAGCGGCCGCCGCCGAGGAACGAGGTGTCGATCTCGATATCCTGCCGCTCCCAGTTGCCGATCGCCGAAACGTACCAGCTATCGCCGGTCCTTCGTGCAAGGCAGATGGATTTGCCGATCTCGCCGAAAAGCGCCTTCGTATCGTCCCAGACCGTCGGCACGCGCGCCATGAAATCGAAGCACTCGCGGTTTTTGAGATATTGCGTCGGGCTGTCGCAAAGCATCTGCAGCGGGGCCTCGAAAAGCGAAATCATCGCCATCTGCCTGACTCTCGTGCCGAGCGAACCCGGCAGCGCATTGCACGGCTTCCACGCCTTCGCCGTGAAGTTGCGCATCGCGCCGGGCGTGTAGTCCATCGGGCCGGCGACCATGCGCGCGTAGACCATCTTGAGCTCGTGGTCGGGGAAGTACGTGGCGTCGGTCCATTTCTGCTGCTCCATGCCGTTGACGCCCTCGAAATTGACGAGGTTGGGATATTTGCGCTGCATTCCCGTCGGCTTGAACATGCCATGGTAGTCGACAAGCATATGGTGCTTCGCCGCAGCGGCGGCGACCTTTTCGAGTTCGGCCAGAGTAAGCTGGTCGTTGCGGTCGATGAAGTCGATCTTGAAGCCCTTCGCGCCCATGGCGGCGTAGTGCGCCATGACCTGCTCTTCGCGGCCGGGAAACTGGTCGATCACCGACCAGAGTATTATCCCGACGCCGCGATCGGCGGCGTACTTGATGAGATATGGCGTGTCGACCGCGTCGTTGAGCTTCATGACTTCGGCGCCGTCGGTCCAGCCGGCGTCGAAGATCACGTATTCGATCCCCTCCTTCGCTGCGAAATCGATATAGTACTCGTAGGTAGCCGTGTTGCAACCGGCCCTGAAATCGACTCCTGCGACGTTCCAGTCGTTCCACCAGTCCCAGGCGACCTTTCCAGGCTTGACCCACCCGAAATCCTCGTCTTCGCCGGCCGGTTCGGCCAGCGCGTACACGAGATCGCTCTCCAGCACCTTCGCAGGCTCGTCGGCGACGATGAAGCACCTCCACGGAAATGCGCGCGAGCCGGAAGTCTTGGCGATGTAGCCGGCGCGCGAAACGACGCGTTCCTGGAAAGAGTGCTCGCCGGCAGCGTCCGAAGACGAACCGATTATCCCATCCATCCCGCCGAGCTTCACGAATTCGACGGGATATGGAGCGAAAGCGCTTTTGAACGACTTTTCGTCGTCTCCGCGCAGAAAGTTCCAGCCAGGATAGTCGCGCAGATCTGATTCGGTGACGCACATGTACGCGCCGTCGCAGAGGAACGTGACCGGGCAATACCACAGCGCGTCGTCAGGCCTCAACGGGGCGTAGTCGACCGTATACACGTCGTACAGCCCCTCCCAGGAATTCTGGAAGCAGTCGCCGTTGAACGGACACCACGCTCCGCAAGCGAGAACCTTCTGCTTCGCGTCCTCGAAACAAACCGGCGCGCTCTCGTCGTTGACGACGATCTCGCCGCCGAAACGAGTCTCAAAACGGTACGCCAGCCCGTCGTCGCGAGCGGCCAGGCGAAGCGACCAGTCGCCGAAATCCAATTCGGCGAATCTGGTTTCGCCGGATATCTTCGACTTCTTGTACACCGGCGTCGCAATGTTCTCCTCGCGCCCGGAGAGCCTGAGTTCGAATCCGCCAGGATTTTCCCCGAGCCGGCCCCTGCCTTCGACGTCGAGACACACCGGCGAGAATTCGGTCAGCGCCCTGCCGTTTCTGAAGATGCGGTACGAGAGCGAACCGCGCGAATCGTCGACGACAATTTCGTTTTTGCCGTCAGGCGAAGCCAGTCGCACCGTCTGCGCTTCGCAAGACGACCTCGTCCCGGCGGCAAAAACCGCCGAGACGAGCGCGGACAACAACACTGCTTTTCTTTTCATCATTCCACTATCGCGACGTAGCCGCCGCCCGGTGCGAGGTTGATCTTGAGTTTGCCGCAGCCGAGAACGGACTTGGCATGGACTACGTCTTCAGGCCCGTTCTCCCCGTCCGCCCAGTATTCGATATTCTTTCCGCACCCGAGCGCGGAGAGATCGACCTCGACTTCGCGAGCGTCGACGCCGCCCATCACGCCGACGAACCACCTCTCGCCGTCGCGCTTGGCGAGCGCGATCCATTCGTCAGGCGCGCCTCCGAGAAATCTGGTATCATCCCACTCGGTCTTGACCGTCTTGAGGAAATCGCTGCCCGCCTTGCCGACGACGTTGGTCGGATGGTCGCAGAAGACGGTCCACGGGCTGTCGTACACGACGAATTTTGCGAGTTCGGCGCAGCGCGTGTTCATTATCACGGCCGGGACTCCGGCGCGGTGCTTGCCCTGTTCGACATTGATGAAGCCGCCCGGCGTGTAGTCCATATGCCCGGCGAGCATGCGCGTGAACGCGAGCGTCACGTTGTGGTCGGGAGTCACCAGCGGCAGCGGCCCGAACGAAAACTTCGAGTACTCCTCGCCGAGAACCCCCTCGCGGGTAAGCTGATTCGGATATGTCCGGTCGAGTCCGTCCGGAGCGAACGCGCCGTGGAAATCGAGCATCAGATGGTGCTCGGCGGCGGCGGCGGCGAACCGGCGGCACCAGTTGACACACTCGCGGTCATAGCGGTCCATGAAATCGATCTTGACGCCTGCGATGCCCCACTTCTCATAGAGCGCGAACGCTTCGACGTAGGCGTCGTTGAGATTGGCGTCGGCGCAGTAGAGCCAAAGCCAGAGCCGCACGTTCCTCGCCTTAGCGTATTCGAGAAGCTCGGGCATGTCTATCTGCGGAGCCGTCTTGGTTATGTCCGCCTCGGGCGTGTTGAACGGCCCGTACCACTGCCAGTCGATCAGCATGTACGGCCACCCCTGCACGGACGCGAAATCGATGTATTCCTTGATCACAGGCATCTCCATCTTGACCTCGCCGCTCCACCAGTGATCCCAGGCCGAAATGCCTGGTTTTATCCATGACGTGTCGGCTATCGCGCACGGCGGATTGAGCGCGTGTATGATCTCGGACTCTATGAACCTGCCCGGGGTGTCGCCTGCGAAGATGACGCGCCAGGCGGTGTCGAACTTGTGGTCGAACTTCGCCTTGACCCCCTGCTCGCGTTCGCTGCTCGAAGGCACGAGGCGGGTGACGAGCGCGCCGGTGCGGTAAGCCGTGAAGAAGCCCGGGTAGTCGTTGAGGTACGCGCTGGTGAACGCGAGATAGTTCGACTTGTCGACCTCGACGAGCAGCGGCGAGAAGCACCAGTCGTTCTCGCCGATATTCTCCACCGGCGTCTTGTCGAAGCGGCTCTCCTGCGAACCCTCGAAGCCGCCGCCGCCCTGGTTCTTGCCGACCCACGCGAACGAACCGGCCGGAACCTTGAATTCGGTGAGCTCTTCCTGTATGCGCCGTTCGCACGGACGGTCGCCGGCGTAAAGCGTGTACTTGAACGCAGCGCCGCCGTCGTAGACGTGCACCGTCACGTCCATCCTTCTCCGCGCCCCCGCGCTCTCGCGCAGCTTGAGCACGAGCCGGCTGTATTCGAGCCTGACCTCGCGGTGCTTGTTGCGCACGACCGGTGTCCACTCCTCGACGAGCCCGGTCTCGGCCACCGGCTCCGACAGCGGCTCGAAGCCGCCGGTCATGGGCTTTTCGAACTGGAGCTCGAAGCCCATCTGCGACGGCTCGATGAGTTGCCTGCCCTTGTAGAAGAGCGAATACTTCAGCTCGCCCTGCGTCGAAACGCGGAATTCGATGTCCGAATCGGGCGAGAATACCGAATATTCCCCGCCGGCGAAAGCGCCTGCCGCGCTCGCGGCGACGCAGACGATATACAGTAGTTTCTTCATGGTCTCGATTGTATCATATTGTGCCGCCCGGAGGCAAGCGTGTTTTTACAGGTCGAACATCATCTGCCCCGGCATTTCCGAGAGCTTCTTGCGCGGTCTGCGCACCATCTTCCCCTTCGCGTTCACGTCGATTTCGTTCGCCTCCAGGTTCGCGAGTATCTTCGACGCCCGGTCGACGACCTCCTGCGGCAGACCGGCCATCGCCCCGACGTGGATGCCGAAACTCTTCTCCGCGACTCCGGGGGCGATCCGGCGCAGAAACGCGATCCGGCCGTTCTCCTCTTTGACCATCACCGTGTAGTTCTTGATTCCCGGATAGGCGTCGGCGAGGTCGGCGAGTTCGTGGTAGTGGGTCGCGAAAAGCGTCTTCGCCTTGACGGATTCCTTGCCGTGCAGATATTCGGCGACCGCCCACGCGATCGAGATTCCGTCGAATGTCGAGGTTCCCCGCCCTATTTCGTCAAGCACGATCAGCGACTTCGGCGTCGCGTTGTTCAGGATGTTCGCGGTCTCCTGCATTTCGACGAGGAACGTGGAGCGCCCGCGCGCAAGATCGTCGCCCGCTCCGATCCGCGTGAACACCCGGTCGATCGCGCCCGCGCGCATCGACGCGGCCGGAACGAACGATCCCGCCTGCGCCATGACAGCCAGCGTGGCGACCTGGCGGATGTACGTCGATTTGCCCGCCATGTTCGGCCCGGTGATGAGCAGTATCTGGTCGGTCGTCGTGTTCAGCTTCGCGCTGTTGGGAACGAACGGTTCGGCGTCAGGCAGCTGCTCGATTATCGGGTGGCGCCCGTCGACGATCTCCAGTTCGTCGCCGTCGTCGACGACCGGCCGCACGTATCCCGCCGCCAGCGCCCGATCGGCAAGCGACAGCGTGGCGTCCAGTTCGCCGATCTGAAGCGCGGTATCCTGTATTTCCGCCGTTTTTTCCGCGATCTTGGCGAGTATTTCCCTGAACAGGCGCTGTTCGATCGCAATCGACTTCTCCTGCGCCCCCAGCACCTTGCGCTCGTATTCCTTCAGTTCCGGCGTCGTGTAGCGCTCGCCCGTCGTCAGCGTCTGCCTCCGCTCGTATTCCGCCGGAGCCATGGCGACCGATCCCTTCGGAATCTCGATCACGAACCCGAAAGTGGACACGTGCTTGACCTTGAGCTTCGCGATTCCCGTACGCTGCTGCTCGCGCGTCTGGTATTCGGCCAAATACCGGTGGCCGTCGCTGGCGATTTTCCTCAAATCGTCGAGTTCCGCGTCGAAACCGGAGGCGATGAATCCGCCGTCCGCCAGCGCAACCGGCGCTTCGTCGGCAATCGAACGATCGACGAGATCGACCAGCTCCGGCTGCGGAACGCCGACGCCGATGTCTGGCACCGGCCTCAAACTCGCGGACAGCGCCTTGAGATCGCGCGGATTCGCCCTTCCCGAATCGACCTTCTGCACCAGCCGCTCCAGATCGCGCACGCCGGAAAGAAGCCGTCTGAGCCTGGCGAGTTCCGTCCGGTCGCCGACATATCTCTCCACCCCGTCGAGCCGCGCATTGATGTCTGCCGATCTTGCGAGCGGACGCGCGATCCAGTTCCTCAGCGTCCGCGCGCCCATCGGCGTCTTGGTCACGTCGAGCACCCCGTAGAGCGTCGCGTCTTTCGGAACGTCTCCGCCGGGCAGAAGCTGCAGATGCCGTATCGTCCCGGCGTCGAGCACGAGCCCGTCGTCCGCCTGCCTGAGCCGCAGCTTGCGCACGTGCCCAAGCGAATGGCGCAAGACCGTCCCGACGTGGTAGAGCAGCGCCCCGGCTGCGGAAACCGCGTCAAGCCTGCCGGAGAATCCGAACCCTTCGAGCGACACCACCTTGAAATGGCGCGCAAGGACGTCGGTCGCCACCTCGGGCGAAAACGTCCAGCGGTTGTCGTCGTTCGGCTCGAGAATCTCCGCCGGAGAATACCGCTCGATCGCCTCGTCGAGCTTCTCGCGCGTCGGCGGCTCCTCGGCAAAAAACTCTCCCGTCGAAAGATCGAGCAGCGCAATCGAAAAACCCGATACCGCGGCGATGTAGTTGTTCGCCGTCTCGTCGAGCAGCCCGTCCTCGGTGACGGTGCCGGGCGTGACGATGCGCGTGACCTCGCGCCTGACCAGACCTTTCGCGGTCTTCGGATCCTCCACCTGGTCGCACAGCGCCGCCGTCTTTCCGGCACGGACGAGTTTCGCGAGGTATGTATTGAGCGCGTGGTGGGGAACGCCGCACATCGGCTGGTTTCCGCGGTGGGTCAGCGTAGCGCCGAGAATCGGAGCCGCCGTTATGGCGTCCTCCCCGAACATCTCGTAGAAGTCCCCGAGCCGGAACATCACGATCGCGCCGGACGGAACCTCGCGTTTGATCGCAAGGTACTGGCGCATCATCGGCGTGAGTTCTTCAGCCATGGCGCTTCCGCCCGAAATCCGGCTGTCGGTGGCCAAGGAAGGATTTGCGTTTCTTGCCCCTGCCGCCGTGATGTCCGCGTCCGCCGCCGTGTCCGGACTCTTTCCCATCCGTCTCCTTCGGCGCGTTCTGCCACGGCGCCGGTGGCATCTCCTTGCCTTCCTCGAAAGGATTCCCCTCGCGATCGACCGGTATCGTCTTCTTTATGAGCCGCTCGACCGCCTTCAGCTGTCCGCGTTCCTCGCGCGAGACGAAACTGACCGCCGAGCCCGATTCGCCGGCCCGCGCGGTGCGGCCGATACGGTGCACGTAGCTTTCCGTCTCGAGCGGCAGCTCCATGTTCACCACCGCGTCGACGAAGGGTACGTCGATTCCGCGGCTCGCGATATCCGTAGCCACGAGAACGCGTATATCCCCTTTTTTGAACCCGTCCAGCGCCCTCGTGCGCTGGTTCTGCGTCTTGTCCGAATGTATCGCCGCGGAAGATATCCCCGCGCGCGACAGTTTCTTGTTTATCCGGTCCGCGCCGTGCCGCATCTTCGCGAAAACCACGACCTTCTTCCACTCCGGATGCTCCCCGAGCAGATGGATCAGCAGCGAATCCTTGCGGTTTTTCTCGACGAACATGACCCTCTGGTTTATCTTCTCGACCGTCGGCGTATCCGGCGAAATATCCACCGAAACCGGATCCTTCACCAGTTCGCCCGCGAGCTTCATGATCTGCGGCGACATCGTCGCCGAGAAAAAGAGCGACTGCCTCGCCTTGGGCAGTTTCGAGATTATCCGCCTGATGTCGGGCAGAAAGCCCATGTCGAGCATCCGGTCCGCCTCGTCCAGCACGAAGCATTCGACCTGGTCGAGATACAGAATCCCCTGCGTCATCAGGTCGATGAGCCGCCCGGGGCACGCGATTACCGTCTCCGCGCCCTTCTTGATGTCCTTCACCTGCCCGAACTGCGAAACCCCGCCGAACACGCACGCGAACGGAAGAGCGGCGTAGCAGGAATACTTTTTCACGTTCTCCGCCGTCTGCGCCGCCAGCTCGCGCGTCGGCGAAAGCACCAGCGCGCGCGGGTGGCCGATATGCCGCGGACGGCGCACCTTGACGAGCCGATCGAGAATCGGCAGCATGAACGCCGCCGTCTTGCCGGTTCCGGTCTGGGCGCAGCCGATCAGGTCACGCCCGGCGAGCAGATGCGGTATCGCCTCCTCCTGTATCGGCGTCGGCTTCTCATACCCCGCCTCGGCTATCGCACGCTGCAGCTTCTGGTCGAGCCGCCCGAAAACGCTTCCTTCAAACATTCACACCACCGGTTTTATGTATTTCGATTTTACCGCCCGCCACAGCACCACGCAGAACGCCGAAAGCGGAATCGCCAACAGCAACCCCAGCAGCGGCCCGAGCACCGTCCCCCAGAAGAAAAACGAGAAAATCACCCCGGCGTAGCCGAGCCCGGTCTTGTCCCCCTGTATCTTCGGCGTTATCAGATACCCGTCGAGAAACTGCCCCAGCGCCCATACGCAGACGACCAGCGCCAGCCGCAGCAGCGACCCGCCGCCGAAATACGCCAGCGGCAGCGCGAGCGGAAGGCACACCGCCGAACCGAAAAGCGGCACGAGATTCAAAACCCCGAGCGAAAAACCGATCAGAAAACCGTACGGCAGACCGACCAGCGCGAAACCGGCGCCGTAATATACCCCCTCAATGAGGCATATGACCGTCTGGCGCTGGAAAAACGACACGAGTATATCGATGAACGAATCGATCTGCCCGGCCACGAACTCCCGCGTCTCCGGCTTCAGAAACGGCATCTCCGCCACGATCTCTCCACCGCGCCGGTCGCGCGTCATCAGAAAGAAAACGAAGAAAATCAGCGTCACCAGAGCCGAGACGATGCCGGCGACGCACTTCAGCGCCCCCGACCCCGCCTTCAGCGCCGCCCCGCCGTAGTTCGTGAACACATCGCCAATCGACTTGAGATCGACGCCGAACTGCGCAAGCAGACCTTCCATCTTGGGGAACGTCGCCCGGAACCACTCCGTGACCTGGGCGACGATCTCCGGACCCTGCCGCACCAGATTCGCCACCTGGTCGACTATCACCGCCCCGGCGTACCACAGCAGAAAGCCGAGCGGAACAAACACCGTCGCCAGCATGGCCACGAGCGCCAGCGTCGGATTCTTCAGCAGCTTCTTCCACCACCGGTAGTACGGCTTGAAGAACAGCGCCAGAAAAAATCCGAGCACCACCGGAACTATCGCCGACGAGGCGAACGCCAACGCCTTGAACGCGACCCACACCAGAAAGGACACAAACGCAAACACGACCGCAAGCGCGAGGATCGTAAGCCCGCTCGCAATCGTCTTTCGCTGAGTTTCGCTTAATTCTGTCATG
Source organism: Kiritimatiellia bacterium (assembly GCA_017959645.1). GTDB lineage: Bacteria > Verrucomicrobiota > Kiritimatiellia > RFP12 > UBA1067 > UBA1067. Next base: position 1,310 of record JAGDAE010000027.1, on the reverse strand, counting down.
TCCGGTATTATATCATATTTTCCGCCTCGCGTGTGCGGCGAAATACAGACGGGGTAAAGTCTCGAGTCTGCCGGCTTGGCGGAGGGTGAGGGATTCGAACCCCCGGAGGACGTGAATCCTCAACGGTTTTCAAGACCGCCGCGTTCAACCACTCCGCCAACCCTCCGGATGTCGGTGCAAGTATGCAAAAAAGCCGGCAGCGTCCTACTCTCGCACGGGCGAGTCCCGCACTACCCTCGGCGATGGAGCCCTTGACTTCCGTGTTCGGAATGGGAACGGGTATGACAACTCCTCTAGGGCCACCGGCAAAAACCGTTTGCTTGGGAACTAAAGAGAATTACAACTCTTCACCTAGAGACGATACTTGTTCGAATCTCACCTGTACAGCAAATTATTGGAGGGTTGGCTGAGTGGTCGATAGCGGCGGTCTTGAAAACCGTTGGGCGGCAACGTCCCGGGGGTTCGAATCCCTCACCCTCCGCCAAATACAACAGACTTGAAGATTTTCTGAAAAGTTTGTTATATTTATAAAGGTTTTGTTATGTGTTTGTTTGTTTAAAGGTTCATACCGCAACAACATCTCTAAGCTAAGCTAAATAGTTGATCTTTCGGAACCTTGTTTTAACTAACACACCGGACCTGATACAAAAATAATTTAAGTTCTATGAAGAAGATTTTAGTATTTGTTTTAGGTGCTATGCTGACCTTTGGTGCAGTTTCCTGCAACAACTCAAACAAGAAGAATCAGCCCGCAGAGGTTGAATCTGTCGAGGTAGTTGACAGTCTTGATGTTCAGGAAGACACTCTTGCTGTTCAGGAAGACACTCTTGTTATTGGTGCAGTTGCCGGTGAAGAGGAAGTAGCACTTTAAGACAGTAAGAAAGTGGTGAGATAGTCAGTATTGCGCTCTCGTCATAAATAAATAGCAGACTTGGCACTGGAAAGACAGATTACATTGTGGGGTAGAGCAGTAGGTAGCTCGCCAGGCTCATAACCTGGAGGTCGTAATAAACGGTTCAAATCCTACCCCCGCAACAAAAAACAAAAAAAGTTACATAAATATTTGGATATTCCAGATTTTTTTGTTATCTTTGTATTGTGAAAGTTCTTTGATATGTTAAGATAAAACAAGGGCGGGTTTCTCGTCCTTCCCAAGAAGCCTTCGGGTTGAGGGAGAAGGATAACTGGTGAATACATAAGCCAGGAAAGTCTATGTAAGCAAAACCATAGGCGGAGGGTTCAAATCCTCTCTGTAAGAAAACCAAGGCTGTAGTGCGAAAATCTCTTTAAAATAAGAGACCTCCCGGAAT
>JAGDAE010000280.1 GCA_017959645.1 Kiritimatiellia bacterium | reverse complement strand
TGTCGTACAGCCCCGCCACGCCGTTCTTCAGCACCGGACGGAACTTGTGCACGAGCTGCAGATCGTCGGGGTCCGCGTCGTTGTCGTAGATGTCAAGCCAATACACGCGCCCGCGGTCGTCGGCGATGCCGAACAGCATCATCTCGCTGACCGCCGGATCGAGCGTGGCCGGACGCGAAAACGTCTGCACCGCGCCGAGCGCAAGCATATCGCCGCTCGCGAGATCTTTGATGTAGTTGTTGCCCAGTTCCCATTCGTAGTCGGTGTTGAGGGAGAACGCGCAGCTGATGCGCGAATTGGCCGGCGGAATGTCGAAAAACACGGCATTGCCGTACGAGAAGAGCCGGTAGTCGTTGTAGTCGTCGGACCCGTTCGGAACATACCCGTAGAGGGCGCCGCCGTTGTTGTAGGTATAGCGGAACTTCATTCTCGAAACCATGTTCGGCCCCGCCGTGAAGCCGAGATAGATCGTCGCCGAATCGGAGGTCTCGATGTAGTCGAGCGCGCTATCGTAGGGCTTTTCGGACGCAATGAAAAAGCGCATGTTGAACACCGTCGTTCCCCAGCCGGACGGAACCGTGAAGTTCGCCGTCGTATCCGAAGACGACAGAACCGCGATCTGCTCGACCGTGTCCCATCCGGAAAGCGAATCGGCGCTCCCCGCGCCGAGACCGTACGCCGCGAAAAGATAGGCTTCGTCGTCAACGCCGTCGATCGCGAGATCGACCGACGCTACCTCGCCGCCGCCATCCCGGTTGATCGCGTCAATCGAGACGGTGGGAACCGCAAAAGCGCCGAGCATGGCGGCGCCGGCTACTGCCAGAACCAGTTTTTTCATGTTTTTCGTGCCTCCGAATGGGACTTCTCTCGCATTTTCGGAGATAATTGTACCATAAACATGCGCGGCCGTCAAGTGCGCCCGGCGAAAATTTTCACGCCGCGCGCTTTCTCCATCTTCGGAAACACATCGCCGACCGCGCCCGAAACGCCGCCGCCCATGTCCTCTCGTCGCCGGTTTCGCCGGTGCTCCTGCCGCAAAAGACGCGGCACGGACTCTCCGGCGACGACTTGAACTTGCGCCTCCCGCTTCTCCCCACGCGTACACGCGCGTGCGCACGCGCCCGCGCCGCCCGCGCTGGATGTTTAACTAATATATTACTAGATCCAGATTTCTTGCAAGAGAGGGGATTGTAAGGGGAGGGAAGGTTTCTTTTTCTATCTACGTTCATAGTGTATATAACTCCGTAAAAGGTTGGGGTTTCAGCGCCACTTCAAAAGCTGCAAGATGCGACCGTCGCGCAACTTGTGGAAAACGCTTCGCGGTGCTGATTTCATTGCGCGAAGACGCAAAACGGCCAACAGATTTTTTCGGGTGATGTTCATGCGGATTTCCTGCCTTTCCTAGGGGTGTTTTTCGAGGGTGTTTTTTGTAGATAACTTCCGTTTCGGGTGTAGATAACTTGGAAAACGGCCTTCGCCTTGCGCTATTGCGCAAAATCGCTGGGTTTTTCCGTGCGGCGATGCCGAAAGAGCAGAACGGCGAGCGCGTTTTCGTGCTGCCGCTCGACGCGAACGGAAAGGTTCTCGCCAAACCGGTTTCGCGTCGGTCGGGGACAAGGATGGGACCGCCGCGATCGAGTCGGACGCGATTTTCCGCGAGGCGCTGAAGGCGGGCGCGGACGAAATCGTCGTCGCGCACAACCACCCTTCCGGCGACTTGACGCCGGGCAAGGCCGACATCGCGGCGACGAAGGAACTGAAAGACCTCGCAAGACGGCTCGGAGTCGTCTTCCTCGACCACCTGACGATCAGCACAAACGGCGATTGCGTCTCGCTTGAAGAGATTCTCTGACAGGAATCCCTACGGCTGGCGCAAATCGCACTGATCGAATATTACATTTAGGTCAGCAAGACCTAATTGTAACATTCGCCGCCTTGCGAACCCCGGCAAGCCCTTATATAAAATCGGGAAAGCGCCCTATGAAATCGCCCTTACCCCCTTATGTTTTGCCGAAACCCCTCATATGTTTTCCGGCGGGCACTGGCAGCCAAAACTCCGCAATGGGGAAAACTACACATGCATGAAACCGGACGAGCCGAAGGACGGACTCCCGGTTTGCTCAGCGGCGGCCTTGGCAACCGGACGGAAGTCGGCGAGCAGACGGCGCCACGTCTCGGCCGTGTTGACGAACGCCTCGAGCGCGGTATCGAAGGCGACGCCGTCGACCAGGGCGAGCGAAAGCCTCCGCATGGCGAAATAAGGGCCTGGATCCGGGGCCTTGGCGAAATATACGCCAGACTGCAGATTGGCCTCGAGCAGAAGATTCGCGAACACTGAGGCGCCTTCTGCCGGCGGTTCGCCGATTTCCGCCGATATGGTCAGTACATCCCCGTTGGAGACGATGGTCACGATGATTCCGTCGATATCGAGCGAAGCGGCATTGTCGATGCCGACCAGCCCGTTCACTTTGTGGCGGGATGCGAAATCTTCGATCAGTTCGGTGAATTCCATGTCGTTTCCTCCTGCTTGTTCTCGGTTCGGTCAGCGTATCATATCGGCGAAATCCCGCATACCTCTTGGCTACGGCAGGAAACGCGGGGCTTTGTAGCCGGGCTTGCCGACGGGGCGGAATTCCTCGAACTGGGTATAGATCGAGTTCTCGCGGACGTCCTTGACGGTCAGCTTCGCCCCCGCTTCCGGA
>JAGDAE010000279.1 GCA_017959645.1 Kiritimatiellia bacterium | reverse complement strand
CTTCCGGCGCGGGGGCGGCGATTCTGACCGGGGTTTCGACCTCGACAAAACCGCGAGAATCGAAAAACCTGCGTATTCTGCGCACGATTTCCGCGCGCAGCACCAGTCTAGCGATACCGGTCAAGATGTTTGGCGAGCAGAGACGAAAGCCGCGTCTCAAGCCACGGCACGACGCGCCAGAAATCGCGCAGGTTCAGATATTCCCCGACCGGACCCGGCTGGCCCGCCTTTACCGAACTTTCGCATTTCAGCATTATGTTCCGTGCCGTGGCGACGGGAGAAACGAATTCGACAACCTGCACCCGGTAGCCGAGGATGCGCAGAATCATGGCGCGGAAGGAATCGGTGAGAATGTCGCAGAGCCGTTCGCGCAGGATCGACTGCCTGAGCAGCCCGGCGAAGCTTTCCGCGGGCGGCAGGGATTTCTGCAGTTCATGCTGGCAGCACGGGGCGGAAAGGATGTATCGCGCGTTCCATTCCACGCCTTTCGCGAGCGCCTCGTCGGTCGCCGTATCGCAGGCGTGGAGCGACACTACCATGTCCGCACCGTCGATGTCGAATTTCGCCAGATCGCTTTCAACGAATTCGACCTTGTCCGCGACGCCGAGCTTTTCGGCGGTCTTGCGTGCGGAGGCGATCACGTCGGCCCTTCTGTCGACGCCGACGATCCTGACGTCGCCGAAACCGGCCGTCTCGACCAGATAGAAATAGAGCGCGAACGCCAGATATGCCTTGCCGCAGCCGCAGTCTACGACGGTGAAGCGTCCGGACGGTTTTTCGACGGTTTCCTTGACGACTTTGAGGAATTCGTTGATCTGGTCGTATTTACCGCGCATCGAGGCGCATATGCGCCCCTCGCCGTCGGCTATCCCGACCGCCTTGAGAAGTGCCGCCGAATCGAAAGCGGCGAGCGGGAGTTTCTTCACCCGGTCGTGCGGCAGCGCCTCGGCCTTGCGGTCCATCGCCGCCGAGCGCGAGACGTGCACGCGGCCCTTGCGGGTTACGCGAACGTGCAGATCGCCCTTCGCTGTCATCAGATGCAGATCGCGCGCGCCCTTCTGCGCGATTATCTCCTCGAGACCCTCCGCCGCGCCGTTGGCGTCGAAATTCTTCGCCTGCACGTCGCGGTCGTCGACCGTCTCCGCCTGGAATTTGCGCTCGCCCGCGATGATCACGGGGCGGAGCGATATTTTGAACAGCTTCCCGTTCCGCCGCACCGACTGCACGAGCTTCATAAAATCCGCGCCGAGAACGCCGGCGCGAATCTCCTCTTTGAGCGAATCGCCCAGCTCGAACCTATCCATGGCGGCGCATCTGGCGGGTCGTCGGCGGATCGATCGGCACGGGAGCGGCCGCCGCCCCGCGTTTCGCCGCAGTCTGGCGGCGGATTATCCACATCTGCACGATCGAGAACAGGTTCGAAAGGAACCAGTAGAGCGACAGCGCCGATGGGAACGAATAGAACATGACAAGCATCATGACCGGCATGAACACCATCATCATCTTCTGCTGGCTTCTGTCGCCGGCCGACGGCGTGAACGCGCTCTGCAACCCGGTCGAAACCGCCATCAGGACAGGCAGCAGATTGAGCCCGCCGAACGGGAACCAGTCCGCGAACAGGCGCTCGGGCTCGGAGAGGTCGGCGATCCAGAGAAAGCCGGAATAGCGCAGCTCGACCGCCGAACGCAGCACATTGAACAGCGCGATGAACACGGGAATCTGTATCAGCATCGGCAGGCACGAACTCATGGGGTTGACCTTGTGCTGCCGGTAGAGCTGCCACGTCTCCTGCTGCATGCGCTGGGGATTGTCCTTGTACTTGGCCTGAATCTCCTTCATCAGCGGCTGTATCTCCTGCATCCGCTTCATTCCGACCGTCGACTTGTGCGTAAGCGGCCAGAAGAGGATTCTGACCAGGATCGTAAGCAGGATTATCGCGACGCCGTAGGAAGGTATCCAGCCGTGGAAAGTGTTGAGCACCCATACGAGCGGATAGCAGATGAAACGCCACATCCCGAATTCCATGACGTCCTTCATTCCGATATCCCACAGCAGCGACTGCTTTTTCGGCCCTACGTAGAAAACGCTGGTGCGCTTTTCCGGAAGGGACGCGAAACGCACCGCCGCCGAAACCGATTCCGGCCGGTAGGTCGAGAGCGCTGTATCGCGGACCACCGTCGCCTCGAACCCGGTGTTCGCGCAGGTCGACGAGCACAGCGCGCTCACGAAAAACCGGTTCTTGAGCGCGACCCACGTCTGTTCGCCGGGATATTCCAGCATCTGTTCGGCCGGCATCCCGGTCGCGTTCGCCTTGCCGCTGCAGCCGCCGGAAAGCCCGCCGACGAGATACGGCTTGAGCGGGGAGTCGCCTTCGCAGTGGTGGATCGCTTTCGGCTTGCCCTTGCCGCCGTCCTTCGCCATCGAATCCACCGAAAGCAGATCGTTTTTCGCGCCGCCCATCCGCATCACGCCGGCGCAAAGCGTGTTCGCCGCCGTTCCGGAAGCGGCCGCGAACTCTTCTTCGTAGACGATTCTGTAGTTCTCCTCCAGCGTCACTTTGCGCACCGCGAAAGCGTTGGCGAACACTACCGAATTCGAGCCGGTCTCGCGTATTTCGTAGGGAAGATCCGGCGCTTCCGCTCCGCCGATCGCGCCGAGCGGGGCGGACGAAAAATCGAGCAGGAGCGGGGGATTGTCTTCTGATATCTCCGCGCATCCGGTCGGATAGCGCTTCAGCGTCGCGTTTTTGACGACCGCGCCCCATGTGGAAAGCTCGAGTTTCAGATCGCCGTTTTCGAGGACAACCGTCTCTTCGGGCACGGACGGCTTGGCCGGCTCTGCGATTTCGGCCTTTGCCGGCTCCTGCACCTCCGCTTCGATCGCGGCGGCGGCTTCGGCGG
>JAGDAE010000278.1 GCA_017959645.1 Kiritimatiellia bacterium | reverse complement strand
TATTTTACCCAGAAGACGTGGCTCAGGCGCGCGCTGCTCTTCGCCGCTTCGGTTCCTCTCGCGGTTTTCGGCAATGTGATGCGCATTCTCTCCATCTGCCTCGTTGCCAACTACGCGTCGAAAGAATTCGCGCTCGGTTTCTACCACGACTATTCCGGGTATGTGGTTTTCGCGGTCGCCATTTCGCTCATGGTCGCCACCGGCGAGCTGATTTCCAAAATAGGCGAAAAGGCAGGCGGATGAAGAATTTTGCCATACCGTTCCTGACCGCCGCCATCGTCGTCTCGGCCATGTTCTACCAGGCGGCGACACCGGATGTGACGGTGGCGAAAGCGCCAGATGTCCGGCTTCCGGAAATCGGCGGATACGCATGGACTGCGGTCGAACCCTCAAGCGCCGAGATCGAGGTTCTGCCGAAAGACACCCGCATCGAAAAACGACGCTACACCGGCGACGACGGAAGTTGGTTTCTCGTTTCTCTCGTTGTCGGCGGGAAAAGCAAAAGCTCCATCCACCGTCCGGAACTCTGCCTGCCGGCGCAAGGGCTCAGAATGGAGTCGCCGCATACGATCGATGCCGGGGGCGTCGACTGGCGGACGATCACGCTGGTTTCGAAAGACGCGCCGCCGTTCGGCTTCGCTTATACGTTTTTCAACCAGGACGGCTTCAGGACGGCGAGCCATGTGGCGCGGATTCTGCGCGACGTGTTCGACCGTAGCGTTTTCAACCGCATCGACCGCTGGGTGATGGTTACCGTGGTTTCGTCGCGCTGCGACGATGCCGGATTGGCCGGGTTTCTCGGCCGGATTGCTGAAGGAGGGCTTTGATGTCGCAATCGGCTCTGTTTTTCGGAATTCTCGACAAGGCGTTACCTTTCGCCATGGCGTTTCTCGGCGCCCTGGTCCTGACGCTGCTGGTCACGCCGCTCATACGCGAACTCAACCGTTCGCTGGGCATGGTCGACCGGCCCGGTCCCCGCAGAATCAACGCCAATCCGGTTCCCAGGGGCGGAGGAATCGCGATCGTGATCGGCGTTTTCGTGTCATACACCCTCTTTGTTCTCGTCAGCGGCCGCCATCCGTTTCCGAGCGCGAACATGTCGGTCGCTTCGTTCTGGAAGATGCTGTCGCTGGCGACGGCGATTTCCGTTCTCGGTCTCGCCGACGACCGTTTCGGGCTCCGTCCGCTCGTCAAGCTTGCGGGACAGCTCGTCATCGCTTCGCTCGTGTGGATATGGGCCGGGCTGGGGTTTTCCGGCGTATGGCCTTCGCTGCCGCCTGTGGCCGACTTCGCGCTTACGGTGTTCTGGATAACCGGCGCGGTGAACGCGTTCAATCTGATCGACGGTCTCGACGGGCTTGCGACCGGAATAGCGCTCATCGCAACGCTCGGGATGGCGGGTTCGCTGTTCATCGTCGACACTCCTGCCGCGGCTATTTTCTATTTCGCGCTCGCCGGCGGACTGCTCGGATTTCTGCGCTACAACTACAATCCCGCAAGCGTATTTCTCGGCGACGCGGGATCGATGTTCATTGGTTTCATGATTTCTTCGCTCGCGCTCGCGTCGCAGGTGCACGATTCGCTGTTCGTGTCGGTCGGCGTGCCGCTGCTGGCGATGGGGGTTCCGATCTTCGATTCGTCGCTGGCTATCATGCGACGTTCGGTTCGCCACATGCTGATGAAACAAGGCGAGAACGGCGTCGGAAACGACCGGATAATGACCGCCGACGCCGACCATCTCCACCACCGCATCCTGCGCGCGTTCCATTTCGATCAGCGCCGTGCCGCGCTCGCCCTCTACGCGATCGCTTTGGGGGCGGTGATCGTCGGGCTGGCCGCCATGACGATGCGCTCCAAGACAGGCGGTCTTTGGCTCGTCGCCGTCGCCATCGGTTCGGTCGTCGTGTTCAAGAACATGGCCCGCATCGAACTGTTCGACGTCGGCCGGCTGCTCGAGTTGATCGCCCATGACACCCGTATCGAAAAACGCACCTTCTGGGCGCGCCTTGCGATACCGGCCTATCTAGTGCTCGACATAGCGGCGTTGGCCGGCAGCTTCGTGTTCATGATCTTCTCGACGAATGTCGGAATGAAAGTCACGCACTACACTCTCGCGCTGCTGGTGCATGTGCTCTCGACGCTCGTGGCCCTGCTGCTGGCGGGAACCTACCGGACGGTCTGGTCGCGCGCGATGATG
>JAGDAE010000277.1 GCA_017959645.1 Kiritimatiellia bacterium | reverse complement strand
TGTGGATAGCGACACATGGCCGAGCATCTCCTGCACGCTGCGCATGTCGGCGCCGGCGTCGAGCAGATGGGTCGCGAAACTGTGCCGCAGCTTGTGCGGAGTTATGTCTAGCGGCAGGCCGGCGGCGGCAAGATACGACTTCATCGCCCGTTCGATCGAGCGCTTCTCGGTCGCCGGCGGGCGCGAGGCGGCGCGGAAGACGAACGATTCCGGCGCGGCCCGTTCGCCGTCCGGCCCTCCCGCGAGGAAATCGCGATATGCGGCCAGCGCGGCCTTGGCCGGCTCGCCGAGAATCACCAGCCGCTCCTTCGAGCCTTTGCCGGTGACGAACGCGGAGCCGCGCTTCAGGTCGACGTCACCCCATTTTATATCGACCAGTTCGCCTATGCGGCATCCGGTCGAATACATGGTCTCGAACGCCGCCATGTCATGGAGGAACGCCTCTCTGGTTATCCTGCGCTCCTCCATGGCCTTTCCGGGCTGCGCCAGAAAAAGTTTGATTTCATCGACCGAAAGCACCCGCGGCAGAAGTTTCTCCTTGCGCGGACCGCGAAGCGCGGAGAACGGGTCGCCGGCCGTCTTCCCTTCGCGCATCATGTGCCGGTAGAACGTGCGCATGGCGGCCAGCTTGCGCCTGACCGTCGTCGCTTTCGCCTTCTCCGAGACGAGTAGCGCGACGAATCTGCGCGCCGACTCGTCATCGACGCTCCACCATGGAAACGGCGGCTGAACCTCTTCGCCCCACATGAACGACGCGAACTGTCCGATGTCGATCAGGTATCCGTCGACGGTCATCCCGGACGAATTACGCTCCGCCGACAGATACGACTTGAAGGAGGATGCGAGAGGGTCGGAGTCGAGATTACGGTTTGGTCTCGGAAGCATCCAGCACTGCCGCCTTTTTGTCTTCGCAGGAAGGCACGTCTTTGAGCCCCAGCTCTTCCGCACATTCGGAATAGTTCTCGATCTGGTCGGCGTATGCGACCAAAACCCGCCTGAGCGCCATCAGCTGGCGCGTGCTCAGCGAATGCCGGCGGTCGTACTGGGTGCGGAGCGACTTTACGAACGCCGCGTCGTCGTAGGCGTGCTTACCCTTGTTGAGCGGCGGGCGCCACGTCTTTATCTGTTCGGTGAGCTTCAGCAGCCCCGGAATAGCCTGGTCGACCGGCTCGGTCTTGAATCCGCCCGGCACGTACGGCGCGAGCCGTCCGCGCACTTCCTCCACGTCCTCGAGCGCGCCGGCGTTCTCGCCGATCGCCTTCGCGAGTATCGACAGCTGCTTCGGCGAGAGTCCGCGACCGTGGTCGAACTGGTCCCTGAGCGATTTAAGGAACGGATTTCTCATCATGCCGCCGATGCGGTCCATCGTCGCGAAGCACCACTTGACCAGCTCGTCGTCGGTCTTCTCGACGCGGGTGACGCTGTTGCCGACCATCCCCGCATCGCGCAGTTTCTCTTCGCCGCCGGAAATCTGCGCAGAGTACATGAGCACGATCCTGACTAGATACTCAAGCTGCTTCGCAGACATCCGCGAACCGGCGGCAAACTGGTCTTTGAGCTTGGTCACGAACGCGCGGTCGTCGTAGGTGCGCCTGCCGACCTTCTTCGCAGGCTTCCACTCCTTCACCTGGTCGAGCAGCGAAAACACAAGTTTGAATTTCTCCGGATCCGGCGGCGGTTCCGCGCAGTCGGCCAGCGCCTGCAGAAATTTGGCGTAGAAACTCGAGAGCATGGCATCCATCGGCTCGCCCTTCTCCTCGACCTTGTCCAACTCGGCTTCCATCTGCGCGGTGTAGCCGACGTTGAAAAGTTGATCAAGCTTCTTCACCAGCCAGTCGCACACGAGAACGCCGCGTTCGAGCGGAATCAACTTTTTCTTTTCGGTCTTGGCGTACTCGCGCAGTTTGAGCGTCTCGATAGTCGCCGCGTACGTCGACGGACGGCCGACGCCATTCTCTTCAAGCGCCTTGATCAGGCTGGCCTCGGAATAGTGCGACGGCCCCTTCGTCCGCTTCTCGTCCGCGAGCCAGCGGGCCGCGTCCAGACGTTCGCCGACCGACAGCGGAGGCAGGGCGGCGACCTCGTCGGAATCGTCGTCGTCCTCACCGTCCGCGCGCTTTTTGCGGAGCGAAAGCTTCATCACCTTTAAAAAACCCTCGAAGTCGATCTCCGTCGCGCTGGCCGTGAACAGGTAGTCGTTGGATATACCCGGCTTGTCCGCCTTGAGGCAGGCGGTCTTGAGCGTCGTCTTGGCGTCGGCCATCTGGCTCGCCACAAACCGCCGCCAGATCAGATCGTAGAGTTTCTGGTCCTGCGCGTCGAGTCCGGACAGATCCGGCGTCAGTGCCGTATCGGTCGGCCGTATCGCCTCGTGAGCCCCCTGCGCGTCCGCCTTGGATTTGAAAACGTTCGGCGTAACGGGATAGAACTCCTCGCCGTAGTTCTTGACGATGAAGTTTCTGGCCGCTTCGCGCGCGAAATCGCTTATGTTCACCGAGTCGGTTCGCATATAGGTTATCCGGCCCTGCTCGTACAGCGCCTGGGCGATTTTCATCGTCTTTCCGGGCGAGAAGCCGAGTACGCTCGACGCGGCCTGCTGCAAAGTCGAAGTCGTGAACGGAGGCGGAGCGTGGCGCGTTTTCGGCTGAGAACGCAGATCCGACACCTCCAGTTCCGCGCCGATGAGATCGAGCATGTAGCCATCCGCCTTCTGCTTGCTGTCGATCGATGCTTTTTTCCCGTTTATGCGCGCGAGCCTGGCGACAAAGGCCTGCCCGTCAGGACGCTTCTTCGCCTCCACGCCGAGCAGATAATACGTCTCGGGTACGAACGCATCAATCTCTCGCTGCCGCTCGACCAGGAGCCGCAGCGCCACCGACTGCACCCTTCCCGCGCTCAAAGTGCGGCTGTTCGCGCACTGGATGTACTTCCAAAGCAGCGGCGAGACCTTGTAGCCGACGAGACGGTCGAGAATCCTGCGCGCCTGCTGCGCGTCGACCCGAGGCATGTTTATATCGCCCGGCTCCGAGACCGCCTTGAGGACGGCATTCTTCGTGATCTCGTTGTAGGTCACCCGGTAGAACGGCTTGCCCTTCGCGGCCGGCGCGAGCAGTTCGCGCAGATGCCACGCAATCGCCTCTCCCTCGCGGTCGGGGTCGCTCGCGAGATAGATTTCGTCGACGTTCTTGACGGCGGTCTTGAGCTCGTCGACGACCTTCGCCTTGCCGGCCGAAACGACGTAGGTCGGAACAAACTTCCATTCGTTCTCGCCGGTCTTCGTTATCGAAATCGCGTTGTTCTCTTTCGGTAGATCGCGGACGTGGCCCACGGAGCTTTTGACGACGAACCCTCCTCCAAGGTATTTTCCGATCGTCTTCGCTTTCGCCGGCGATTCCACTATAAGCAGTTTCTTACCCATTTGCTTCCTCTATTTTCGGGGCAGTATACTACCGTTCGGCCGCTTTGTCAAGCCCCCCGGCCGATTTTGCCTCCGTGCGAGACACAATGGAACCGGTCACCAGAACTTGTACCAGGGGTCGCTTTTGCGCAGCGAGAAAAGATAGTCGACAAGTTTCGGAGCCGCCTCACGGTCGGGCGCGACGAACAGATCGGCGCCGAAATCGGCGATCATGTCCTTCAACAGCTGCCCGCGTTCGATTTTCGAATCGTGCAGATCGCACGATTTCGCCGCCTTGCCTATCGCGCCGTCGCAGGGAAACGTCCATTCGAATCCGTCCGAAAACCCGTCCGGATGGCAGGTTGCACAGCTTTGCCAATGCTGCAGGCAACGGCGCGCATCGTTGAACACGAGCTCGCCTTCGGTTATGCCCTTCTTGTCTTCGAGATACTCGGTGACGACCGGCTTTCCGTCCTCGAACCTGAGCGCCCTCGGTCCTTGCTTGGGGGTGGGGATTCTGGTTCTCACGCCGGTCATGAACCCTAGATCGGTTGACAGATCCTCGCCAATGCGCGCTTCGAGCCGCTCCTCGAATTTGCGCCGGTCGATGACAGAAATCTCCGACGAGCCGGAATGTGCGACGGCTATCGTCTCGCCGTCGGCTATCACCGCCCATGGTTCGGCCGCGCCGAGATTCATGTCGTCAAGAAGAACCGTATTGAGATATCTGCCGGTCTTGCCGTCGAACACGGACATCGCCGAATTGTGGCACCAGCCGCGCTCGACCATGGTGACGGGCAGCCAGAACCGCCCGATCATGTGCACAAGATATGCGTATCTGCCGTCAGGCGTGACGCAACCGCCGCGAACAAGCTTCGAGCCCGCCGGCAACCTGTCCAATTCGAGTTCGGGGGCATCCGCGCCAGACAACCGGCAGAAGCCGTTATCGTCGCATTCGGCGAAAGCTCCGCCGCAAAATGTGCAGAACCCGAGAGCAGCAACCGCCGCAACACATATGGCCTGTTTCATTTTATCCACCATGTCCCTTTCGTAATTGGTGGGGCTGCCGGGAATCGAACCCGGAACCTACGGTTTAGGAAACCGTCGCTCTGTCCAGTTGAGCTACAACCCCTGAAAAAACAGTAAGCATTATATCATTTTTCGGCGTCGCCCGCAAGGTCGCTCAGTCTCATGGAAATCACCCGCGAGACGCCCTTCTCCTGTTGCGAGACGCCGTAGACGAGATCGGAGCCGGCGATCGTGTGCTGGTTGTGGGTGATGATGAGGAACTGGCTTTGCGCGAGAAACTCCTTGAGCTGCTCGACGAACCTGCCGATATTCGCATCGTCAAGCGCCGCATCGAGCTCGTCAAGCATGCAGAACGGAGCCGGCTTGATCATGAAGATCGAGAACAGCAGCGCGACCGCGGTCATCGTCCTTTCGCCGCCAGACAGCAGCGTGACCGACTGCGGGCGCTTGCCCGGAGGCCGCGCGACGATGTCGATTCCGCATTCGAGCGGATCCTCCTCGTTTTCGAGCAGCACCAGCCGCGCTTCGCCGCCGCCGAAGAGTTTGGAGAACATCGCCTGGAAATTCAGGTTCGCCTGCTCGAACGTCTTGCGGAACATTTCGGACGACGTGGTGTTGAGATTATTGATCAACTCCAAGATCTGCGCCTTGGCCGCGATGAGATCCTCTTCCTGCGCCTTTTCCTTCGCGTAGCGCTCCTCGAGCTCACGACACTCGTCGACGGCGACCATGTTCACCGGCCCGAGCGCGGCGATTTCGGACTGCAGACGGTTCACAGTCCCCTCGAGTTCATCCATCGGCGGCACTATGCCGCCCTTCCATTCGGGATCCGGCTCACGCAGCGCCGCGTCGGCGAAAAGCCCGTATTCGTCCTGCAGATGGTCGTAGACGTTCTGCCGCCGCATCGAAAGTTCGGTCGCGTGCACCTCGAGTTTTCCACGGAAATCCTTCGCGTGGTCGAGCGCGGCGCGCTTGTTCGCCGCCTGCATGTCCGCCTCGGATATTTTCGCGAGCATATCCGCCCGCTTGTCGCGCTCGTCCTCCATCTGCACGCGCAGACCGGCCGCCTTCTCCTTTAGCCCCCCGAGAGAATCGAGCAGATCGCCGCTTTCGTCTTCGAGGCGTTTTATGGAATCTTCGTAGCCGGAAATCCCGTCCCGGCGCGATGCGAGCGAACGCTCGAGCTCTTCCAGCCGCTGCGCCGCCGTCTCGCCCTGCCTGCCCACGAACGAAAGCTCCTGCTCCATCTGACTGACGGCAATCCGCCGCTCGGTGAGTTTCTGCGAAGCCGGGATGTGTTTGAGCTCCAGATCCCGCAGTTCGTTCTCGGCGGCGGTGACGGCCGCCATCAAGTCTTCGCGCTTCATCATCGTCGTGACGCTCGTTCCGGCCTTCCACGTTTCGATCGAGCCGTCGCGCTCGACTTTGGCGTCCTCGGCCAGTGTGCCGGTGCGCGTCGTGTCCGCAACCTCCCGGCGGCGTTTGGCGACCTCGTCGCGTTTTGCGTCGATAGCGGTCTGCAACGACGAGAAATCCTCTTCCTCGACGGCGAGCGACTCCTTCGCGGCCACGAGCGAATCGTTGAGCAGCTGCGTCTTCTGGCCGAGCGACTCGGTCTGCATGCGTATCTCGACGAGCAGCCGTTCGGACTGCTCTATCTCGTTCCTGTCGCGGTCGATGTAGGAGCGGTATTCGGAGATGCGCTGGGCGTTGACGCCGATCATCTCGTTGGCGCGCGCATACGCCCCTTCCGCCGCCGCCTGAGACTGCGCGAGCGTCTGCAGACGCTCTTCGAGCTCGTGAACCTCCTGGTGCAGGCGTTGCGCCGCAGCCTCGACCGCCGCCGTCTCCTCTTGCGCGCCGGCGATCGATTTCTCAATGTCGCGGCGGCTGACCGCGTTTTGCTCAAGCTGCATGTCGAAGTCGCGTATCCGCTGCTTCGAAACGTAGATGTCGAGCCCGCGTAGCTCGTCGCGCAACTCCTTGTACCGTTTCGCCTTG
>JAGDAE010000276.1 GCA_017959645.1 Kiritimatiellia bacterium | reverse complement strand
GCTGCGAGATCACAAGCGTGACCGGCACCGGCGAGGAGGTTGATGCGAATGATTATACCGTGACGGGGCTGAAGGCTGGGCACGTGTTGAGCGTCGAGCACCACGTGGCGGCGCACGGCACGACGGTTGGCGCTTACGTGGGCCATTTCGAGAATGCGCGTATCACCATCCGCGATTCCCAGGACAACGACGTGACGCACGAATACATCATCACCGCCACGCCCGGCTCCCTGACCATCGAACCGACGCCGATCGTCGTCACCGTCACGGGCAACCACGCGACGATGACGTACAACGGCGCGGAACAGTCTTGCGAAGGGTACACCTTCGCCATCACGCATGCGACAACCCACGAACCGGTCGAAAGCGGCAGCATCTACGTATCCATCCCGCCCGAATACCAGCAGGCGTTCCGCAAGGATGTGGGCAGATCCGACATGTACATCCAGCCGGGCCGCGTGAGCGTTACCGTGCCGGATGGTGTTTCCGTCGCGAACATCGAGGTGGCTGCGAACGGGTATGTCGAGATCGTTCCGGCGGCCGCGACGGTGACGGCGGACGACAAGGTGAAGATCGCGGGCCGGCCCGATCCGGCGTTTACGGCGACGGTGTCCGGCCTGTGCGGAACCGATACGCCCGGCATGATCGCCTACTCGCTCGGCCGCGACGCCGGCGAGGCGGTCGGGACCTACGCGATCAGGGCGACCGGCGCGTCGGAGCAGGGCAACTATACGGTGACATACGTGCAGGGTACGCTGTCGGTGCAGGAACTTTCGCTTATCCAGCGCTCGACCGGCTCGGGCGTGTCGGTTTCGACGCCGATTTCGGACGAGATGATCGCGGCGCTCGGGTTCGACGGCAATGCCGAGCTCTCCGCGGCAAGCGTCGGCGAGGCCATGAACAGAGTCGATGCGAACGGCCTTCGCCGCTGGGAAAACCTCGTGACCGGCACCGCGACCAACCGGCTGCTGCTCGGCACTGCGGCCGACGCAAGCGGATCCGGCGTGACGTTTTCGCTGTCGGACGACCCGGCTTCGCCCGAAGACCTCGGCTACACCGTCCTGCACGAGCTGCGCAAGTTCTCGCCGGGCGGCTGGATTCGCCTGTCGGGGCCTACCGCCGCGGCGGTTCCCTCCTTTTCGGTCGACGAGGACGATGCGACCGGATACTACCGCATAGTCACGCTGGTCGTTCCCGACGCGAATCTCGCGATCACGAACGAGATACCGACCACGAACACGGTCGGCGTGCTGAGAATCGCGAGCACCGCGACGCACACCATGACGGCGGTTCCGTTCGTCGAGCTGCCGAACGATCCCGCGCTGAAGGAGCCGGTGAAGGTCGCCGGCTACATCGGCGGCGGCTTCGTTCGCGACGGCGATGTCATCCGGATCCGCGAAGGCGGAACGTTCAAGGTCTGGGCGATGGAGGGCGGAACTTTCACGCCGTATTCGTCGGTCAAGACCGACGGCGAGACGGTCGACGTCGACGACGCCGACCGCAGCGCGCTCGAGCCGGGCCGGGCCGTCTGGGTTTCGCGTTCCGACCACGGCAAGCCGTTCACGCTCGTCGGGCAGTTCTGCGGCGACGCGGTGACCGCCGAAATCGCCGGCTCCGGGGTCGACGGAGACGGCAAAGCGGTTGTCGGCTGCACGATGGTGTCCAATCCGGGTCTCGAGGCCCTGAAGATCAACGACATCGACTGGGGCGGCAACCCGTACGAGGGAACCGGAGGAATCGGCGGCGACTCGATCGAAATTCCATCCTCCGCCGACGGCGTGCCGTCGACCAGGCTCTTTTGGTCCGCCGACAAGCGGCTGTGGGGAATGTCCGTCCCGAAGAAAGTAGGCAAACGCTTTGTGCAGACGTTCGAATCCGATTTCGAAATACCGGCAGGCATGGGCTTCTGGTACTATCGCGCCGGCGGGCCTGCGTTTTCGGTGACGGTCAAGAATCCGGAGGAGCTGGACTGAAAATGAGGGGACGTGCGAAAAATCTCTCCGGCGTTCTGTTCGGCTTTGCGGCGATGTTCGCCGCGCATGCGGTTCGCGCCGACGAACTGACGGTGCTGTGGTGGCAGGTCGGCGACTGGCTGGACGACTCGGAGACCGGCGAATCGCTCAAGGATGTGGATGTCGAACTCGCCAACGGCGGCGGCTGGACCACGGCTTACGACCTTGGCGTCAGCCATGCGCGGATACGCGAGATTTCGACGGGGACGTATCTGACGATGCTGGACATGGACGAAGACGGCAACACGCTCGACTTTTCGCTCGATGCGATCGACGTGCCGATGAGATGGGTCGCCGACGTGTCGCGTTTCGCCAGCGGCTCGCCGGAGTATTCGTTCGCCATCGAGCTCGGCAACTACGATTCCGGCACGTGGTCGACGCTGGCGGTGTCGGCGCCGGCTTCCTACACCGATCTCGCCGCCAACCGCCACATAGAGCTGCCGAGCTCGTTCCTTCCGGCGTACGTCACGCCGTGGAAACCCGTGTCGTATGTCGTTCCGGAGCCGTCGTCCGGACTGTTGGCGCTTCTCGGGGCCGCGCTGCTGGCGCTGCGGCGCAGAAAAGGGGCTTCCAGCCGTGGATGACGGCCGGGCCGCTCTTACGGCCGGCGAGCGGTTTTTCGCGTTCGCCGTCGGCGTGGGCGTAGCCCTTTTCGCCTGGCTGAGCGGCAACAGCGATATCTTCCCCCCGGAACTCTGGGACGAGATTTCGGTAGCCGCGGGGGTGCGGCCTCCGCCGGCCGCGCTGCCGGCTTTCTGGAGGCGCGCGGTGTCGCTCGCCATCGGCTCGTTCGGCATCGAACGTACGCTTCTCGCGCTCCGTTTGCTGGGCCCGGCGGCGCTCGGCGCGCTGGCGACGATGTCGTTTTTCCTTTTGGCCGGGCTTTTGCCGGATACGCTCCGGCTGGAAATGCGCCGTTGGCGCTGGGGGCGCCGGCTGGTTCTTTCCGTGCTGGTCCAGGGTGCGCTCTGTTTCGCGATGTCCGAACCCGTATGGTACGTCTGCCGCGCGCTTACGCCTGATGCGGCCAACCTTCTCGTCGCGGTGTTTTTCGTCTGCGCTTTCCGGCGCGCGCTCGCGCATGGCGGCACTTGGCCGCTGATCGCGATGTCCGCGCTCGCGGGGTTCGCCGCCGCCGACACGATACTCGCGTTTGCCGTTCCGGCCGCCGTCGCCGTCGCCGTCGCTTTGATGCTGAACCAGGGCAGCGACTCCCTCGGCGCGCAGCTGCAGAATCCCCTGCTGCGTTTCGTGGCGTTGCGGCGCTCGGCGGCCGTGTACACTTTCGCGCTTGCCGGCGGGGTTTGGGCGAACGTCGTCTTCTTCGGCGAGGGCGGGGGGCCGCAGGCGCATTCGTGGTCGCCGGTGATGTGCCTTCTGCAGTATCTGTACGCCTACGTCCTCGACCTCAAGGCGCAGGCCAGGCCGATAGGGTGGATATTGATGTTCCTCGTATGCGTCGCGCCGCTCGTCGTCTCCGCGCGCTATGCCGCCCGGGCGACCGACGGCGCCGCCGTGCTGCCGTATCCGCTCGCGCTATTCTACGCCGTGACCGGCGTATTCCTCTTCACCCAGTCGGCAGGCGTTCCCGCCTTCTGGTTCTGGCACTGGGTATCGTCGTCCGCGCCTTTGATGTCCGGAACGCTGCTCGGCTTGTGCCTCCTGATGACGTCCGCGGCGGTTACGCTCTCGCTGTGCGTCGGAAGCGTCGGGCTCTACTGCCGCAACACCGCCGGAATACTCCAGTTGAAGTTCGAGGACGTGGCGGCCACGACGACAGGCTGGCGCAAGGCGCTCGCGGCGACGCGATTCGCCGGCCGCCTCGCCCGCGCCGCGCTGGTGGCGGAGCCGGCGCTCGCCGTGCTG
>JAGDAE010000275.1 GCA_017959645.1 Kiritimatiellia bacterium | reverse complement strand
TGTCAATGCGCATTGACATACCCCCTCAATGCGCATTGAGGCTGAATAGGCACAATGCAATCACCGGGTCTGGAGTCGTTTTCCGCTTGCCACCGAGCGCACATCTTCAACTGACGGCAGATGCACCTCCAACTGACGGCAGTTGGCACCCAAACTGACGGCAGTTCACATACAAACTGACGGCAGTTCACATAGCAACTGACGGCAGTTCACATCCAATCTGCCGTCAGTTCAATAGCGAACTGACGGCAGTTGCAACAAACCCCATTATAGGCAATATTTCCGCCCATACCGGCATTCGCGATTACGTCGCTCTGAATGATAACGAGTCGCCCGGAATACAACCATTCGGTCGAAGATGGACGACGCGTTTTCGTGTGAAATCGGCCGCATACCCCGCCGCACAGGAATTCAAAGTCCGCCGCACAGAGTTTTTCGTCCGCCCCACGGAATTAGCGCCTCCTGCAAATCGCCGGAGGAGCCTCGGATGAATTCGCCCCCCCTATTGTTTCTCGAAAACCCCCAGATGTTTTCCGGGTTAGTGCGCTTGGACGGCCGTCGCGGCGACGGTATTGACGATGTCGTCGACTGAGCAACCCCGGGAAAGGTCGTTGCACGGCTTGGCCAGCCCCTGCAGGACGGCGAAGCACGAGGCTGTGCCCACGCGCTGCGTTATCTTGTAGCCGATGTTGCCCGCCTGCAGATCGGGGAAGACAAACACGTTCGCGCGCCCGGCGACTGGACTCCCCTTCGCCTTCGACTCGCCGATTTCGGGGACGATGGCTGCGTCGAATTGCATTTCTCCGTCGAGCAGGAGGTTCGGCGCGAGCGAATGCGCGATTTCGGCCGCCTCTCGCACCTTGTCGACGAGCGCGTGTCTCGCGCTTCCCTTGGTCGAGAAGGAAAGCAGCGCAACCCGCGGTTCGGATATGCCGCAAAGCGTCCTTGCCGTGTCCGCCGAGGCGATGGCGATATGCGCAAGCTCTTCGGCGCTCGGGCACGGATTCACCACGCAGTCGGCGTAGACGAGAAGTCCGTTTTCCCCAAGCGACCGGTCGGGACATTCCATGAGAAAGCTCGACGAGACGAGTTTCATTCCGGGCGCGGTCTTGATTATCTGCAGCGCCGGACGCAACATGTCGCCGGTCGAATGGACGGCGCCCGAGACCAGTCCGTCCGCATCGCCGCATTTGACCGCCATCATGCCGAAGTACATCGGGTCGGCGGCGAGCTTGGCCGCCTGCTCGCGGGTCAGCCCTTTCGCCTTGCGAAGTTCGTACAGCGCCTGGGCGTAGCGTTCGAGCCGCGCCGCGTCCGCCGCGATCGTCTCCGGCGTGAGCAGCACCGGTTCGGCGATACCCTCGCCGCGTATCGCCTCCGCAGCCGCGATGGTGCGCGCCTCGTCGCCTTCGGGCAGCACGATGCGTTTGACGTCGGCACGCGCCTTCGCCTTTATGCTTTCGATAAGATCCATTCCGGTTCCTCCTTGTCGTCGATTGTAGTCCGTTCTTCGCGCGCGCCCTACAGTCCGATGTCGCCGAAGCCCTGCCAGACGTTTCGCCCGGTGTAGACGAGCGGCTCCAGTTCGCCGCGCAGGACTTTGAGCGCCGGCATCGCAAGCGCCTCCTGCTCCATTTCGCCAGGATAGACCTCGATCGGCGCGATGAAACCGCAGCGCTCTCTTATGCCGTCCGTTATGTCGGCGAAGCGGACGAGCCCGCCGGTAAGCAGTATCGCGTCGACCTTTCCGCAGAGGACGGCCGCCATTTCGCCGATCATCTTGCAGATCTGGTAGATCATCGTGTTCCAGACGAGAGTCGCCTTGCGGTCGCCCTTGTCGACGAGCGCGTGGATCGTGTCGGAGTTGGAGGTTCCGAACAGATCCACGAAACCGCCGGCGCGCGAACAGCGCAGCCGCACGTCCGCGATCGAATGCGTCTCGAGGTAGTCGAGAAGCTGCAGGACGGGCACGGAGCCGGTCCGCGTCGGCGAGAACGCGCCTTCGCCGTCCGCGCCCATGTTGCCGTCGACCATCCTGCCGCGTTCGTGGGCGCCGACCGTGATGCCGCCATCGATATGGGCGACGATGAAATTGCAGTCTGCGTACTTCCTGCCTAGTTTCGCGGCGTGGAACTCCGCGACGGCCTTCTGGTTGAGGACGTGCGAATGCGAAACGCGGTAGATTCCCTTGATGCCGGTGAGTCTAGCGCAGTCGCAGAATTCGTCGACGTTGGTCGGATTCAGGGTGAACGCCGGCTTTCCATACTCCTGCGCGAACGTCCACGCCAGCATCACGCCGAGCTTCGCCGGGTGCTCGGAGCCGCCGACCGCCGCGACAGTGTCGTCGTAGAGCCTGCGGTCGATGCGCGTGATTCCGCCCGGCTGCGTGCAGGCGCTTCCGCCGCGGCCGACGAACGCGTCGATCGATCCCGGGCTCACGCCCTCGGCCGAAAGCATGTCGAGAATCACCCCCTTCCTGAACGGCACCTGGTCGTTCACGTGCGGGAACGAAAGCAGCACCGAAGAATCGTGGAAGAGGCTTTTCTCGAAAAGCAGGCTCTCGTCCTCGAAGACGCTTACCTTCGTCGAGGTCGAGCCGGGGTTGATGACAAGCAGTTTGAATTTTTCCATTTTACGTACCGTGTTGAGGCATGCGCCGATCATGGCCATTGCGCCGCGTATTATATCAAATTTCGCCGCATCGTGCGGCCGCGGGCTGTCGCCGCGCGCATCCGAGCGCGGCGAAGGCGAAGCGCAGGAACGAAGCGGCGGCGAAAAAGACGAGGATGCCGTCGAGCGAGCGGACCAGGCCTCCCTTCTCCGCAAGCCAGAGCGCAGCGGGGTAGGCGGCGTGAAGCGGCACGAGCCAGCGAAGGAATCCGAACCGTCCCGCCGAAACCTCGGAATTGGTGTAGAAAACCTGACAGGTCGTGAGCGCCGTTATCGCGACCAGACACGGCATGAAGCGCGCGTATCCGGCATAGTCGGCCCCGTTCGGCATGAGCGAGAGCAGTTCCACGCCCCAGAACACGTACGCCGCACCCAGCAACGCCGCCGACGCGATCGTCGCCGCCGCGCATTTGAGCACGTACGGCCGCGTCGGCTCGTTGCGCCGCGCCGCCGCCGCGGTATACGGGAACATGACCAGAAGCATCGGAAAGGTGAAATAGTACAGCATGTCGGAAAACCGCGAGACCATGTAGTATCCGGCCGAGTCGGTTCCCGGCAGCGCGGTTCGCAGAACCGACTGCTCGACGAGCGACGCCGCCATCGGGAACGCCTGGTACGCGAGGACCGACAGAAACGAGATCGCGACCCTCCTCGCCGATTCGCGGTTCCAGAACGGCTCCGGCGCCACGGCGAGATCGCGCCGCACCGCGAAGACGCTGCCGGCGATGCGGAAAGCCGGCAGCGCCGCCTGCCCCGCGAAATATCCGGCCAGCGCCCTGAACGGCATTGCAGCCAGCATTACGAGAAACCTGAACGCAGCGCCGAGCGCCTCGACCGCCGCCAGCGCGCGGAATCTGCGTAGCGACTGTAGCGAATCGGTGTAGACCGGCGCCACGCAGCCGAGAAACGCCGCCGAAACGCACAGGACCCCCGCCGCCGCGTCTTCCACCCCCATCGCGCCGAGAAACAAAGGGACGGCAAAAACCGAAACCGCGACGACGGCGGCAAGCAACGCACCGGACGCGGCGAACACTCCGGCGAGAAGCGAACGTATCTTGCCGCGCTCGCCCTTCGCCGCCAGCCACGACGACTCCTTCATGACCGTCATTGCGAACGCGAACGCCGGCAGCGAAAGAAACGTCGCGAACGAGGTCAGCGGCAGAACCGCGCCGATATCCTCAGGCGAAACGTAGCGCGGCACGAACCACATCCCCGCCGCCAGCGCGACGAGATCCCCTGCCCGCAATGCCAGAAACAGCAGAACGGCGCTTCTCGCGAAACCGGCCGCCACCGGTTCAGAACTCGTACGACAGCGTGAACATGAAACTGCGCCCGCAGGCCGGATAGCAGTAGCCGCCCGAATAGTCCGACCAGCCCGCGAAATCGCAGTATTTGCGGTCGAGCAGGTTGTCCATGACAAACGACGCCTTCCACCCTTTCGCCCACGACGGCGTCCAATACGCGCCGACGTCGAAAACCGTGTAGCCGGGCAGCCGGTCGTGCGCGTTGCCGAAATCGCCGACGAGACGCTGGCGATCGACGAAACGGCAGCCGCCCTTTATCTCGAGATCGTCGAGAATCCACACGCCGGCCTCGGCGCGGACGCGGTTGTTCGGAACGCGCGGCACGTCGCATCCCTTGTACTGTCCGCTCGCGAAGTCGGCGTAGACGGCGCCGTAGCGTACCGACGCTTCGGCGACCTTGTCGCGCCTCCACGAAATACCCGCGTCCAGCCCGGCGCGGCGAGTCCTCGCCGGACTGTTGCAGTTGTAGCCGTTCCAGCCCCACGGCGACGCGGAGGCGTACGGATTGTAGAATATCTCGTCGTCGATAAGCATCCCGTATCCGTTGGCGTCGAATTCGAACTCCTCGAGAAACTCCCACTCCAGACCGATGTCGAGCGACATTCCGCGCTCGGGGTCGAGAAGCCTTCCGTCTTTCGTGTAGTTCATTTCGTCGCAAAACGCAGAGCGGTGGAAACGCGTCCCCTTCGCGTACGTCTTTACGCCGTCGGCCGGACGCCACACCAGCCCCAGTTCGAAATCGCCGGCCCAATCGCTGCTCTCCGTCCTGTCGAGTCCGCGGTAACCGTTCCAGCGATTGCATATGTTCTCCAGCCGCGCGCCGAAGACGGCCGAAAGCGTTTCGGAAAGGAAAAACTCCTCGTAGACGTAAAGCGCGTATCTTGAGCGGGCGAAGTGGTATCTGGAGGCATTGAAGCCCGAACGGTCGTGCACGGTGTCGCGATCGTATCCGAAATCGAGACCGGCGGTGAACTTGCTGCCGAATCCGAAAAGATCGTTCTCGTCGACGTAGCGCGGAGAAAACCTGAAACCGAAAAGCTCGTAGCGGTTCTTGTAGCCGTATCCGCCCCAGTTCGCATCGCGCCGCTGGTGCGAGAAACCGCCGTCTGCGTAGAGCCACCTGCCTTCGCCGAGCCGCATCTTCGAGTCAAGCCCGATTCCGTACGCCCATGTGCGGCACCAGTCATCTGGATTGAGCGCGCGGCGGCGCGAATCCTTCCAGCCCGCGAGCGGCAAAGCCCCGGGCAGTTCGTAGAAAGCGTTCTGGTAGTTCGCCTTCACGCCGACGCGGGAACCGTTCTCGAAATTCTTGCGCAGCCCGGCGTTCGCGCTGTGCAGCTCGTAGGCGCTGCGCCGCCGCCAGCCATCCGAACGCAGATAGTCGTACGCGCCGTGGTATTGCACCCCCTCCCCGGCGACACCGCCCTTCGCGGAGAATCCGGCTCCGAAAGTGTTCTGCGAGCCGGCCTTGCCGGCAATGCGATAGCGCTCTTCGTAGCCGTCCGGAACGGTTACGGCGTTCACGACGCCGGCGACCGCACCGTCGCCGTGCAGAACCGGACTCGGCCCGCGCACGACTTCGATCCGTTCGACGCTGCCGAGCGGTGCGCGCATCAGATTCGGCGCGAACATATCCACATTGCCGAGTTCCTCGCCGTCGAGCACGACCTTGACCCGCCCGAACGAATTCTCTCCGAACCCGCGCATCGAGATTTCGGACTGCATCGGATTCGCGTTGAGACGGTGAACGTCAATTCCCGCCGTCTTCTCCAGCAGCTCCGGCAGATCGCGCGCGCCGCTCGCCGCGATCGCGCCGGCGTCGTAGACCTGGACCGGAGCCGCCATCGCCTCCTTCGCATCGTCGATCCGAGAAGCATACACCGCGACCGGTTCGAGTTCCGCAATCACGTTAGTGGCGGCCGGCGACACGCCGGCCGCGCAGACGGCAAACGCCGCCGACGCAATTCTTTTCATTTTCTCTTTCCCCCTCATGCGAGGGTACTTGATTTCCATTGATGCCTTCGGCCCGCATTCCGGCTGTAACGGCTGCGCGACAGTGCCCGGTTTTCACGGGACTTTCCGGACCTCGGCGGTTTTCGTCCGTATATTATATCAAATTCCCGCGCCTCCGTGTGGAATACCGACACCTTTCGCACGGAGGAGGCCGTGCCACTCCGCGAGGGTCGGAGGGTGCCGGCGCAGCCGCAGCGCCTATTTGCACATGTCCGCGCGCCAAAGCGACAGCAGCTTGCGCATGGTCGGGACTATCTCCCACTTGTGCGGATGGCCCTCCGCTCTTCCGCCCCAGATTCGCCGCTGCCATTCCTTTGTTCCGCTCTGCTTCTCCTCGGGAGCGATGCCAACAAGCCGGTTGAGCTTTCCGTCGGAGAGCGTCCCGATCTCCGGCAGAGAGGAAAGTATCGATATCGCCGTGAGGTCGCCAACGCCGCCGATTGTCGTGAACCGCTCCCTAATGCTGTCCATGCGCCCGTTATTCTTGACTGTGTCCAGACAGAGCTTTTCCGCCTTGTC
>JAGDAE010000274.1 GCA_017959645.1 Kiritimatiellia bacterium | reverse complement strand
TGTCCGCCACCGTCGTACGGGAAAAACCGGTCGTTGAGCATCATCGCGTAAGATGCGTCGACCGTTCTGGAGAAGACCGACTTCGCATCATTGTCGATCATTATATCTTCGGCCACATCGTAATTCTCCAACGCCTTGCCCGTGTCGCCCGCAAGATCGTATGCCGACGCCGCCATCAGCCGCCACATAAGGCTGTCGCCGCTTTCCTTTGCGGCCAGATCGGCCGGCTCGGCCGCGGCGGAAGAGTAGTTGCCGCTTGAGATGCCGGCGCGATAATCAACCAACACGTCGTTCACCGTTCTGCATCCGTGCACGGCGGACATCAAAACGAGCGAAACTGCGATATTCAGTGCAGATTTCTTCAGTCTCATATCAGAAACCGAGCGAGATGCCCTGCGACTTCTTTACCGGCGCCGCAGGCTGGACCGTCTCCGTCTCAGGCGCAAGAGCCCTCAATTCGGACTGCCTGGCTTCGAACCCGGCAGGATCCAGTTTCGACTGTATTGTCGCCGCGATATTTGCAGCCGCCCATTCAGACGAGCCTGAAGTGAACGTCTCGACCGTACCGTAGAAATACTTGGAATCGACGCGGACGATATCCGACACGACAATCTCCGTGGTCGGCGCGTGGACGCACCTGAAACGGATCTCGGCGAACTGCGCAGAAGCCGGAGGCAGCGGCAGACCGGTGACATAGTCGTTCCCGGGAGATTCGACATCGGAAAACATCACCTCCGCGACAACGAGATAGTCGGTTGCAAGTGTGTTCGCGAGCCTGCACACGTCGTTCGGGCTTGCGTTGGGATCTTGCACGATACGGTTCAGTTCCCTGTCTATCTCAGGACCGAACGAGCGGTCGAGCGTGCGAAAGCTGCCGGTCTGCACCAACTGTATGCTCAGATGGTCGACGAGCACGTCAAGCCAATTTCTCGCCTCGATGGAGTTTCCCCATACATTCACCGTCTGCGACTTCGTGATGAACGGCGCTACGGCGATGCGCGGTTTTTTCGCCGACAGAACCCTGGCGGACTGCGTCTTGGCCGTCTGGCCGGATGCAGATACCGACGCGGCAGGCGGCGCGACGCCTTCTGCATTGTCGTAAAACCTGAGAACGTCTTTTTCCTTTGCCTTGCCGGAAACAAGAACCGCCGTCGAGGTGTTTTTGCCGGTGTCGGTTATTTCGCAGACACCTACGGTTTTTTCCTTGTACACCTCTTCCCCGGTATCGTCGTCGGTTATGACCTTGCGGCGACGTATCTCATACTGTTCCCCAACTTCGACGATATCCGCACCGTAACTCAAAGTAAGCTCGCCTTCGTCTTCGTCGGCATCCATCACATACATCGGATAATCCCTCGCCAGTATCGCCGAAGCCGTTCGTCTTACGACATGAACGAGCATATCCTTGGGCGTCTGGCAGTAGGCCACGATCCGCAACGTCTCGGCCTCGTATGGCTGCTGCGTTCTGAGATCGTTCGCCCTTATGGACACGGTGGCGATATATTCCGCCGTATCGACGCCGGCGATGCTTCTGGTTTTGCCGCTCTTGAGAAGCTGCACGATTTCTCCGCTCATGGCATACCCGGCCGGTATCAAATCGGCCTGTCCGCCGAACCCCTCCTCTCTGGCGGCCGTGTCGTACATGTCCCGGTCGAGGCATTTGTACTTTTTGGCCTGGACCAGCTTGGTGAGCAAAAGTTTGTCGATTCCCTCAAATGCCGAACGGTCGACGCCAGACTGGTAGGTCATATTGTCGAGAACCAGCCATTTCGGGACGGCGGCCGGCGATACAGCGGCCGCCATCGCGAAAACAAACGCCAATACGCGTTTCATCAGTCTTCCTCCCCGGCCGCTTCCTGCTTCTTGAACACGAGCTTGACCGTCTTTTCGCCGTCGTCGCCGTCAAGTTCGACAATCCTCCGTATCGTCTGGCAGCCGTCGAGCGTCGCCACAAGCGCATGTTCGATCTTCAAGACGCGCACCGCATCGTCGGCGTCGACCGTCTTGCCGTCTATTTTCACCGTGGCGTCGTCGGCGTCGACCCCGGCCGGAGCCTTGATTTTGAAAGACAGTTTGCATGTGAAGAAATCGGCGAGTTTCTCGGCGATCTCGTCGCACGCCTTTTCGACCAGCTTTCTCGCAGGATCGGATATTTCGCTTTTGACTACACTGTTTTCTTTCGATGACCATTCGCTCGTGCCCTTGAACGCAAAAAGCACATTGCCCTGCAAATCGCGGACCTTTCCCACGTAAGGCTGCGTGTAGGTGGAGATTTTCACCTTGGTGCCTTTCCCGTTCACGGTCACGGTGCGCGAATCCTCTTCGCGGTCGCCCATCGCGGCGGTGAGAATGCACGTCGCGCCGGCCAGAGCCGAGGAATCGTCTCCGTTCAGACTCTGTTCGACCAAGTTCATGTCGGCGTTGGAACGGTCGACGACTTGGATGAGCGAACATTTTTCCGAAAGCGACGCTTGAAGGTAGTCTTTGGCGAGCGGAGTATAGCGCTGCGACGAGTCGGTAAGAGCCTTCGTGCGAAGCGCGGAAAGCATCATCCTGTCGCGTTCGTTCTGGCTGCGAATCTCGTTCGCGTCCTCTATGTACTCCATCTTGCGAGTGTTCCAGTTGGCGCGGATGATGTAATTGTGGATTTCGCCAACTTGTATCTTCTCGCCCTGGTCCAGGGTCGGAATCTTGTCGAGATTCCGCTGCGGCTGCAGCTGCTCGCCAAGCCACTTGTCGACCTGCACCATCGACTCGATCGTGCCGAAACCGGCGACCATGAGCCGCAGTTTCTTGGGACCGGCCTTGGCCACAGCCTCTTGGGCTTCAGTAAGGCCGTCTTCTCCGGCGACAGCCGCGAACGACACGACGGCTGCGCATGCCGCCGACAGAAACTTGGAGAAATTTCTCATGTTTCACCCCCGTCGTGTATATCAGAACGTTCGACTTGTCGACAGCCTTCTGCAGCGGAACCCGCTTCTGCCAGAAAACGAGTCCGGTTTCGACGTCGGTAAGCTTCAGAAGAAGCGAATTTTCCTTGTAGAAATTGCCGTTGTCTCTGCGCACGTTCTGTTCGCGGAGCTTGCCGGTGAGGATGAACTCGGGGCGCACGGCGGCGCTGCCGGTCTGCGCGGCGAAATCCTCGTTGTAGACGATGAATTTGCCGCCGTTCATGAGCTCCTCTTCAAAATACAGCTTGAGCGAATCTGCAAGGTACCCCGCCTGCGAGCCGCGCGCGGTCGTGTCCACCGTGAAAGGCTTTACGTTCACGACTCTGCGCGCGCCCGGTTTTTCGTAGCGGACGGACGCGTTGTCGATATCCTGGATCGCCTTCGAGACGACTATTCTCAGATCGGCCTCGGCGAAACCCGATGTAACCTCGGTGTCTTCGCCGTCGGCGATGCGACGGGTCTGCTCGGTTACGCATCCTACGCTCGCGAGTGCGACAACTGCAAGCGCTGCCATGGTCAACTTGTGCATTTTGGCTGTTCCTTTCGCTTTGGGTTTTTCGATTGATTGTTGTTCAGAATCCGACATTGATTACCGGCAGGCAGGCTATTCCCGAGCCGTTGAAATTGAGCGCGCCTATCTGCACGCCGTGAAGATCGCCGGCAAAATTCACGAACGCGACCTGCAATCCGTAGACGCTGCCGCCAACGACATTGACGGCTCCGATCTGTATGCCGCCCATTTTCTCGCCTACGGCGTTGCCGAATACATTTGCGGCTATGCCGCCGAAATCATGTGCCGTGACAGAAAAAACGCCGGCGTCGAGACCGTACGTCGTCGCGTATCCGCCCCAACCCAGGTTGAGCCTCGCCCCTAGAACATTGCTCTCTTCGTTCGGCAGCGACCATGGAAGAATCGTAAAACCGAAGACGGTATTCCATCCGCGCCAGCCGTATGCATTGCCGTTGCCGCGCTCTATGAATGTAACATTGTTCGCCCCGTCGCCGGCGGCGAAATCGTTGGCGATTCCCGAACCGGCCTCGAAACGGGCCGCGAAAGCAGCCGAACTCATGCTCAAGGCGACCGCAAACAATGCATTTATTCTTTTCATACCGCCTCCTTAACGCGATTTTCTCGCATAAAACCTCATGTCCGACGCCTCCTGCCTAGGCGCCGTGCACTTCAGCGCGCGAATCTCGAACGGTTGCAGCGTGCGCGTATTCCACGACGAAACGGCCGAATCGATTTCGATGCCGTCCGCATCAAGCCACTGAACCTTCCAATCGACATTCAGAGGCCGGCTGCAATTGTTGACGAGATTGGCCTGGAACACCATGAACGACCCCGCGCCGCCGACGCAGCGGACATCGGTGACGACGACGTTGTTGTCGAGATCCGGCGCGATGGTGATGCGGGCATCCATAGGCGGAACCGGTGCGCGGGATATGCACCCGGCGAAAAGCCCCGCCGCCAGCGCGAGAATCAGCATGGCAATGTTTTTCACATTCACCTCCAGACTTTAACTTGTTCTACTTGACTACAAAATTGACCATCCTCTTCGGAACGGCGACGACCTTGACGATCGTCTTGCCCTCGAGGAATTTCGCGACGTCCGCGTT
>JAGDAE010000273.1 GCA_017959645.1 Kiritimatiellia bacterium | reverse complement strand
TTCGACAAGTATGACGCGGTCTCGAAAGGCATGAAGACGCGCAACTACAGGTTCGGTGACATCGTCGAGTCCATCTGCCACGGCTCTTCGCTCTTCGCGTCGTTGTTCACGCCGAAAGAGGCGCCGGGGATCCGCAAGGAGAACCTTGCCAAGGTGCAGAAGAACGCCATTCAGTGGGCGCACGACAAGCTTCAGGCGAAGTATCCGCAGCTCGCCGAGCGACTCGTGTCCGGGGGCGTCCTCGACGGCGCAGGCATCAACAAGATGATCGACAACATTTCGTGGATCTGCGAACGCTTGCCGGAGGACGAGGATGAAAGGGCGTTTATCACGGACATTCTCGACTACATGTTCTCGCCGATGGAGAAAAACTACGGCGACATGAAGGGCGGCGACATCGCCAACCGCATCGGCAACGAGATCATGATCGGCGCGAAAGATCTTGCTTGACGGTGCGCCTTGACTGAGGGCGGGGGAAAGACTATACTATGCCCAAAAAATCCGGGTGCTTGTCCGCACGGTGCGGGCAGGCTGAGAAAATACCGGCTGAAAAACCTGAACAGGGTAATGCCTGCGTAGGGAAAAGGAAAGGAAAAAAGGAATGAACAGCGACAATGCTGTGATGGAGGAAGTCATATCCGGCGCGATAGTGCGCCGGTACTTCCGGAAGCTCGAGGACAACCTGGCGATTGACGTCGCCATCGTCGGCGCGGGGCCGAGCGGCCTTGTGGCGGCGCACGATCTGGCGAAAGCGGGCCTGAAGGTTGCCGTGTACGAATCCAAGCTCGCGCCAGGCGGCGGAACGTGGGGCGGCGGAATGCTGTTCAACGAGGTGACGGTGCAGAACGACGCCGCCGAGATTCTGCACGAGTTCGGAATAACGACCATTCCATATGACGACAAGTATCACACTGTCGATTCGGTGGAGATGGCGTCCGGTCTGATTTTTGGCGCGCGCAAAGCCGGCGCGACGATCTTCAACACGGTAAAGGTCGAAGATATCGTCATGCATGACGGCGTGGTTTCCGGCGTTGTGATCAATTGGAACCCTGTCGCGAGGCTTGAAATGCACGTCGATCCTATCGTGGTGACGACACGCGCCCTCATTGACGGAACCGGCCATCCCAGCGAAATCGTCAACAAGGCCGTCAACAAGGCCGGCGTAAAGATCGACTCCCCGACGGGAGGAATCCTCGGCGAAAAGCCCATGTGGATGGAAGACGGCGAGCGTACGACCGTGGCGAACACGAAGCGGCTCTATCCGGGGCTTTATGCATCGGGAATGGCCGCGAACAATGTCCAGGGCGGATTCCGCATGGGGCCGATTTTCGGCGGCATGCTCAAGAGCGGGCGCAAGATAGCCGAGATAGTAAAGGCCGATCTATCCGCGAAATGACGGACTTCGGCTTTTATCTTGTGATGACCAATCCGGTCGTCGGCTATGAGCGCTGCTGCGAGGCTGCGGTAAAAGCCGGCGTTCGAATGGTCCAACTGAGAATGAAGGACGCGCCGCGCGACGAGGTTGTCGCCGCGGCGCGCCGTCTTGTCGCGATAGCGAAGGGGTCCGAGACCAAGATAATCGTCAATGACGATCCGGTCGCGGCCGCGGAAGCTGGTGCCGACGGCGTGCATGTCGGACAGGGCGACATGTCTGTAGCCGAGGTTAGGGCGTGTTTTCCCGAAATCGGGATTGTCGGTCTTTCGACGCACAACATCTTGCAGGCCCGGGCATCCCTATCCGCAAACCCCGACTACATAGGCGTCGGACCGGTTTACGCAACGCCAACGAAAAAGATTCCCGATCCGACGCTCGGCGTATCGGCGGCGGTCGAGATGATTCGCGCCGTGCCTTACCCGGCTGTCGCCATCGGGGGAATCGACGCGACAACATTACCTGCCGTTTTGCGCGCTGGTGCGCGCAATTGGGCGGTTGTTCGCGCAGTTTGTGGCTCGCAAGACCCGTATTCGGCTATTTCGGCTCTTAAAGAGATTGAAGAAGAATGTAAAGTTTTCAGGCGCTGCGTCCAGAAGTAAACTTGGATTCCAGAAGTAAATCCGAAGTTTGATGGCAGAACTGCTGGAACCGGCATTTCCCCGAAAGCCATAGTCTGTCATTCTACCCCTGGTCTTGCCGTTGTGGCGTGGTGGGCCACAGCG
>JAGDAE010000272.1 GCA_017959645.1 Kiritimatiellia bacterium | reverse complement strand
GCCGTAGTTGGCGAGATTAGCCGCAGTCGCACCCGAGCCACCGGCGCCGCCGCCGCCGACCGCGAGAATCCACGCGCGCACCTGGCCGGCGATTTCAAGCTCGTAGCCGGAGCCTTTCTCGTACACGAAAATCGCATCGCCGCCGTCGAGCATCTCGCTCGTCACCGTGCCCGAGAAGTTCGTCACCACATGGCTGCCCACGGACGTAAACGGCAAAGCGTCGCCTCGCGCGCACGCATTGCGCGCGTATGCGAAAGCGAGGGCCATCGCCGACGCCACTATGGCAAACGTCCTTTTCATGCCGTTTTTATCGTGTTTCCGGTATGGAGAAGCGCCGCTTCCGGCCGTTCGGGGCGACACTCCACCTATTACCATCGGGAGCATTATATCATATTGCGAACGCGAACTGTGGAACAATTTTCAAAAATTTGGGGACGCGGTCAGATCGCCAGCGCGATGCGTACCGCTTCGAGTAGCGTCCCGCCGGTCGGCGCGACTTTCCGCAGCCGGCCGGCGGAGTGGCTGCCCTGGGCGCAAAGCACGCATTTCGCGCCAATCGCGTCCGCGACTTCCTTGTCGTGCAGCGCGTCGCCGATAACCACCGCGTCGTCGCCGGCGATCATGCCGCGAAGCTCGAGCGCGCGGTGAATCTTGCCGGCGCCGTCCAGATTGTCCACGCCGCAGACGTGGTCGAAGCGCCCGGCGATACCCCGGCGCGACAGTTCACCCT
Organism: Kiritimatiellia bacterium; assembly: GCA_017959645.1. Taxonomy (GTDB): domain Bacteria; phylum Verrucomicrobiota; class Kiritimatiellia; order RFP12; family UBA1067; genus UBA1067. Next base: position 4,861 of record JAGDAE010000272.1, on the reverse strand, counting down.
CGAGCAGATCCTGCCGGAGCGCGGAGATTATCGACTGTCGCGCGCCCGCCTTCTCGACGAGCGCCAGCGCTTCGAGACTGTCGCGGTTAAGCTCTTTGGGTTCGGCGGCGTAGACGTCGTGGTACTCGATCGCGATCGAATCCCAGTCTTCGTTTTCGAGGACGATTCCGATGCGCTCGTAGAATGGCTTGACCGGGAACGCGAAATTGTCTCGGTAGAAAGCCATGGTTATCGGCCTTCCTCCGCGGCGCAAGATCATTTTGTTCAGCGTGTCGAGCGCGGCCGGAGTGTCGTCGAGCAGCGTACCGTTCCAATCCCAGAGAACGTGCTTCATTCGCGTATGCGCAGCGCCTCGATCTTCGACGCCTTCTTTTCGCGCGGGTCGAAATCGATCACCGCCCCCTCGAGGACGGAGGGGCCGTCGGCGACGTCGAAGCGCCCGGGCATTCCGGTCAGGAAGCGCCGGGTGACGGGTTTGAGGTCTCTGCCGATCGAGCTTACGTAAGGACCGGTCATGCCGAGGTCGGTGATGTATGCGGTCCCCTTCGGCAGCACTCGCGCGTCCGAAGTCTGCACGTGGGTGTGGGTACCGGCGATCGCGACCGCCGCGCCGTCGAAGTAGTTCGCGAGCGTGATCTTCTCGCTCGTCGCCTCGGCATGGAAATCGACGAACACGGGGATGTCTTTCGGGATTTCCGCGAGCGCCTTTTCGAGTGCGCGGAAGGGGCAGTCGACCGGCTGCATGAACACGCGCCCCAGAATGTTGACGACCGCAAAGCGCCACGTCGGCATCGTGACCATTACCCAACCCCTGCCCGGGCAGCCCCCGGCGAAATTCGTGGGTCTGGCCACGCGCTCGAGCGAATCGATCTGGCCGGGAAACTCTTTCTGCCCCCACGTGTGGTCGCCGAGCGTTATGGCGTCGGCGCCGGCGGCGAAGAATTCGGCGGCCAGGGCGGCGGTGAGGCCCGAGCCGGCGGCGCTGTTTTCGGCGTTCACGACCACGGCGTCGATTCCCCTCTCCGCCTTCAGCTTCGGAATCTCGCGCCGGAACATCGCCCGCCCCGGGGAACCGACCACGTCGCCTACCATCAGAATCCGCATGGTTCCACGAGTTTGTGTCCGTTCTGTATCAGCCACGCGACGGCGTTGCGGTCGCCTCTCGCCGCGCGGGCGCGTATCTTCCACACCGCCGAGAGCGAGGAATCCTTGTCCACTCCGGCGCCGAGGCTGTAGCAGACGGATATGTTGTCCATCGCCTGCGCGTAGCCGAGCGCCGCGCTGCGGCGGTACCACATCATCGCGGCGCGCTGGTCTTTGCGCACCCCTTCGCCGGAATACAGGCACTGTCCGTACGCGCACATTGCCTCGGCGCTTCCGGCGGCGGCCGCTTCCTTGAGGGCCTCGATGCCGGCTTCGACGTTTTTCTCCATGCCCTCGCCGCGCAGCATCGCCATCGCGTGGTTGAACTTGCCGTACGGGTCGCCCATCTGCGCGGAGCGCGCGAACCACTTCGCCGCGATCTCGAGATTCGGCTCGACGACGATTCCGTCGCGGTAGAAGCCGCCGATGTTGTTTATCGCCTGCGGATGGCCGCTTTCGGCCGCCTTGCGGAAGCAGTCGAACGCGCGCTCGCGGTCGGGTTCGCAGCCGTATCCGTTCATGTAGCACATTCCGAGATTGTAGAAACCGTTCGCGTCGCCGGTCTCCGCCGCCTTGCGGAAGCACTCGAAACCCTCGGCGACGCGGGCGGCGGCCTCGTCGGGGTCGAGGTCGCCGTCGGCGACCGCCGCCGTGAGCCGTATCGTCCCCCATGCGTTGAGCGCCTGCACGTTGTTGCCGTCGGCCGCGCGCTTGAGATAGGTCATGTTGTTTTTCTCGAGCGAAAGCAGATACCACGCGAGCGCGTTGCCGCGCGACTCCGCGAGCAGGCGTATCTTGTCGCGCGAGAGGTCGAGAAACCGCCTGCGTTCTTCGGCGGATATGCGCACGTCGGCGGGCAGCAGCGGATCTTCGGCGACCAGCCCGATCACGAACTGCTGGAGCGGGCGGCCCTTTTTCGCGTCGGCGGCGACGATGCGCGCGGCCTCGGCGTACGAGGCGATGCTGCCGGCCGCGCGGGAATTCAGCAGGCGGATTATCGCGTTCGCGTTCTTGTCGGCGCCGAACGCCGCCGGCAGAAGCGCCAGCGCGGAAAGGATGACGATCGTCCGCGTCAGAGACATGTCTCGCGCTCCTCCCGCGTCTCGAGATTCTTGATCCGCGCGACGCCCTTCTCCACGTCGTCCGGCCCGACGAACACCGCCTCCAGCGCGCCGGACGAATCGGCGCGGGAGAAGAACTTCTTCGGCTTCTGCGCCCTGAGCGCGAGATCGACCGGCTTTCCCTCTTTGCGCAGGCGCGTCGCCAGCTTCAGCGCGGCGTCGGCCTGTCCGGCGAACATGAAACCGACCGCGACGCCCTTGCGCCCCTTGGCGGCGTTCTCGCCCAGCCGCGCCTTGAGAAGCTCGGTGACGACGACGTCGCCGAACCCGAGCCCGACCGCGCCCGTCGGCTCGCCGCCGATCGTCGTGAGCAGACTGTCGTATCTGCCGCCGCCGAAGATCGCGCGGAATTCCCCCGCCGTGTCGAAGCACTCGAAGACGGTTCCGGTGTAGTAGCTCAGGCCCCTGACGACCGAAATGTCGAACACGAGACGGTCGGCGAAGCCGGCGATTCCGGCGAGCCGGAAAAGCTCCGCCAGCTCCGGACACGCGCTGCAGTCGGACGTGTCCATGATCCCGAACGCCGCCTCGATCTCGGCCTCGCCGAGCCCGCCGTCTTTCAGCATCGCCGCGATCTCGGCGTCGGGCATCTTGCCGCGCTTGTCGAGCGCGAGAAAGACCTGTGCGTGGCGCTCCTTGGCGATTCCGCTCTTCTCCAGCAGCTCGCCGAGGAATCTGCGCGAGGAAACGTGCACCTTGTAGTCGCCGTCGGCGAGCCCCATCCTGCGCAGGGCGTCGCAGGCCGCGCCGATGACCTCGACTTCGGCCATCGCCGACTCTTCGCCGATTATGTCGAGGTTCCACTGGTAGTGTTCGCGCTTGCGGCCTTTCGTCATGCGCTCGTAGCGGAAACACTGCGCGATCGTCGTCCACTTGAGCGGGAAGACGAGTTCCTTCTGGCGCTGCGCGACCATCCGCGCGAGCGTCGGCGTCATCTCCGGACGCAGGGCGATGTGGCGCCCCGACTTGTCCTCGAAGTGGTATATCTGCTCGCCGACCTCCTCGCCGGCCTTGCGCGCGAGAAGATCGTAGCTTTCGACGACGCAGCTGTCGTACTGTTCGAAGCCGGCCGCCTCGCCCGCCGCCCTGAACGCGTCGAAGACCCGGTTGCGCCAGACCATGTCTTCGGGATAGAAATCGCGCATTCCGCGCGGCGGCTCGAACGAGACGTTCATGACAGCGCCTTCCGCACCGTTTCCGCCGCCGCCTCGGGCGGCACGCATACGGTCCCCGACTTGTCCTGGTCGCGGCGTTTGATCTCCACGATGCCGCTCTTCAGCCCCTTCGCGCCGACGACTACCCGCACCGGAAAGCCGATCAGATCGGCGTCTTTGAACTTGACTCCCAGCCGCTCCTCGCGGTCGTCGACGATGACGTCGATGCCCGATTTTTCCAGTTCCGCCTCGAGATCGCCGGCGACCTTCGCGGCCCCGGCGTCGGCCGGGTCGAGCAGATCGATGACGACCTGATACGGAGCGACCGCGGCGGGCCAGATTATGCCGTCCTTGTCGTGGCTCTGCTCGATCACCGCCTGCATCGTGCGGCTGATGCCGATGCCGTAGCAGCCCATGACCATCGTCACGTCCGTCAGATCCGCACGCTTGCAAGTCGCTTTGAATGCGTCTGTGTATTTGGTGCCGAGCTTGAAGACGTGGCCGACCTCGATTCCGCGGCGTATCGCCAGCCGCTTGCCGCATTTCGCGCAGATGTCGCCGTCGACCGCCACGGCGAGATCGGCGTAGGCGGAGATTTTCGCGTCGCGCGCGAGATCGACATTCTTGAGGTGGTGGCCGTCTTTGTTGGCGCCGACGATGCAGCCCTTCGCGCCCTCGAGCGCGATGTCGGCGACGATCTTGAGCGACGGGTCGGCGGGCGAGACGGGCCCGACGCTGCCGGCGTTGGCCCCGGTCGCCGCGAACACGGCGTCGTTGCCGGCAAGCTCCACCTTCTTCGCGTCGAGAAAGTGCTTGAGCTTCACTTCGTTCACGTCACGGTCGCCGGCGACGCAGACCATGACCGGCCTGCCGTCCGCCAGATACACGAGCGACTTCACGAACGCGGACCCCGGAAGGCCCATGAACTTCGAGACTTCCTCGATCGTTTTTGCGCCCGGCGTGGGGATGCATTCGACCGGACCGCACGGCGCGTCTTCGCGCGCCTGCGCGCGCCGTTCCGCCTTCTCGAGATTCGCCGCGTATCCGCACGCGTCGCAGAACGCGATGCCGTCCTCGCCGGAATCGGCGAGCACGTGGAACTCGTGCGAGAACTTGCCGCCGATGTCGCCGGTGTCGGCCTCGACCGGATACGCCTTGAGCCCGCAGCGCTCGAACACCCGCTTGTACGCCTCGTACATCGCGAGATAGCTCTTGTCGGCCGCCTCGAGCGAAACGTCGAACGAATAGGCGTCTTTCATCAGAAATTCACGGCCGCGCATCAGGCCGAAGCGGGGGCGCACCTCGTCGCGGAATTTGGTTTGTATCTGGTACAGTATAAGCGGCAGTTGGCGGTAAGAGCGCACCTCGCCGCGCACAAGGTCGGTAATAACTTCCTCATGCGTTGGACCGAGGCAGTAATCACGGTCGTGCCGGTCTTTGAAG
>JAGDAE010000271.1 GCA_017959645.1 Kiritimatiellia bacterium | reverse complement strand
GCGACAGCTCCGTATCGCTGAGCATCGCGTACAGAGCCTCTTTCGCGTAGTGCAGACGGCTCCGCACCGTGCCTTCGGGAACGCCTGCCACTTTCGCGATTTCGCCAGTCGACATTTCCTCGAAATAGCGCAGAACCACCACTTCGCGAAAATTCTCCGGCAGCCGACCGACCGCCTCGCGCACAGCCTCGGCGCTGCCCCTGAACACGAACTGGGCGAACGGATCGGCGCCGTCGTACTCCCGCTCGGGCAGATTCTCGCACGGCACGAATTGCGGACGCGCACGGCGCTTTCTCGCATCCATCCTCCTGAGATTAAGGAGTATCGTGTAGATCCAGTAGTAGAACGACCCTACCGGGCGGAAATCGTCTATCTTCCTGATTGCCTGCTCGAACGCCCTGAATACGAGGTCTTCCGCCTCGTGGGAATCGTTGCAGAGGAGTCTCGCCGCCGACATAAGACGCGCACGGTACTCGTCGACCATGCGACGGGTGCCGGATTCGCGATCCTTGAGAATCTCCTCGTATATCTCCATTCTATACGCTAAAATGCCGTTCCGGCGAAAACGTTCAAAATCAATTTACCGATATCGCATCCATGTCCAGGCAGACCCGCAGCGCCGGCACCGGTTGACGCTTGCCGGACAGCCACCGGTACGCGTTCACGATCGCCGCCGCGCTTGCCGAGCGCACCACGATCTGCCATCGGTACCAGCCCTCCGCCTTTTCCAGCGCGCATGGTACGGCTTCCGAAACCGCGAGACCATTGATCTTGGCAAGCGACTTGGCGTACATGTCGGACCACTTTGACACCAGATCCAGATCTTTCGATTTCAGATTCAGCACCGCCAGATGGCAGTATGGAGGGAACCAGCACTCTTCGCGGATCTTCAGTTCGCCGTCGGCAAAATCCCTGTAGGCGCCTCTCGCCGCCAGCTTTATCGCCGTCGCATCGGGATCGAAGCACTGTATCACGACCTCGCCCGGCAGCTCGGCCCTTCCTGCGCGGCCGGAAACCTGCGCAAGCAACTGGTAGGTCCGCTCGGCCGCCCGGAAGTCCGGCATGTCGAGCGAACTGTTGGCGTTGAGCACCCCGACCAGCGTGACGTTCTTGAAATCGAGTCCTTTCGCAATCATTTGGGTCCCGACGAGAATATCCGCGTCTCCGCGCCCGAATGCGGACAGGATGTCGTCGTGGGAATGCCTGCGGCTGGTCGAATCGGCATCCATCCTGAGTATCCTCGCCGCCGGGAAGCACTTCTTCAACGCAGCTTCCGCGCGCTGCGTGCCGGTTCCGCGGTAGGAAAACCTGCCGGCCCGGCACTCGGGGCATTCGGAAGGAACCGGAATCCATCCTCCGCAAATATGGCAGCGCAGGCAATCGTCCGCCCTGTGGTACGTGTATGGAACCGAACAATCCGGACAGGTTACGACTCCGCCGCAATTCTCGCAGACGGTTGATCTCGAGTATCCCCTGCGGTTCAGGAAAAGTATCGTCTGTTCCGCCCGCTCAAGCCGCCGCCTGATCGCGTCGAGAAGTTCCTTTGAATATATGCCGCGGTTCCCGGTCATATCGACGAGACGCACAGCCGGCATCGTCCCCGCGCCTGCGCGCCGGTCAATGGAAGAAAGCAGATATTTGCCCTTCTTCGCATTGAGCCAGCTTTCGAGCGAAGGGGTGGCGGAACCGAGAACGACTTTCGCCCCCTCGAGCCGTCCGCGCAGAACCGCCACGTCCCGGGCGTTGTAGCGCGGGCTCTCGTTCTGCTTGTAACTCGTATCGTGCTCTTCGTCCACGACGATCAGCCCGAGGTTGCGCACCGGCGCGAAAACCGCAGAGCGCGGACCCACCGCAACCTGCGCCCTGCCGCTGCGTATCCGGTGCCATTCGTCGTAGCGCTCGCCGTCAGAAAGCGCCGAATGCAACACCGCGACCCGGTCGCCGAAACGCGAGGCGAATCGCTGCACCGTCTGCGGCGTCAGCGCTATCTCCGGAACCATTACGATCGCCCCGCGACCCTCTTCGAGGACTCTCGCGATCGCCTGCAGATAGACCTCGGTCTTCCCGGAACCGGTTACGCCTCTAAGCAGCACCGGACGGTCGGCGCCGGCAATCGTTTCGAGCGCCTTTTCTTGCTCTTCGTTCAGTTCGAGCGGGCGCGAAGGGATTATCCGTCTTCCTGCGAGCGGATTGCGCCTGCGCGTGCGCGCGGCCACTTTCACGAGCCCTTTTCCGCCCAAGACCCGTATCGACGCCGGGGTGGTCTTCAATTCCCGGCAAAGCTGTCCCATCCACCCGCCGCCCAACCGCGCAATCTGGTCGTACAGCCACTGCTGGCGTTTCGTCATCTCGACTTCGAACGGAGCAAGCGCCGGCTCGACGAAAAGCATCTCGCGCGGTTTGACGTCCGGACGCACGACCGCCGCCGGAACCGCCGCCTTCAGCACGCTCTCGATCGGCGACGCGGTATATTCGGCGACCATCCTGGCCAGCTCGAGCAATTTGGCCGAGAAGAACGGCTGCTCGTCGATTATGCCGTCGACCGGTTTTATGCGGTAGGATGCACCGGTGTCGGCGGCGTCGGCGATCTCCATCGCGAAAGCGCGCTTGCGCTGGCGCCCGAACGGAACGGAAAGAAGCTGGCCGACGGCCAGCTTCCTTTCAAGCGCTTCCGGAACTTCGTATGTGAAGAGCCGGTCCAGCGCGAGGTCGATCGCGACCCGTACGATCACGAACCTGGGGTTAAATACTTAAGGGTAATTCCATTCGGGATGGTGAAACTCTGCTTGCCGTAAATGAGATAAAGTTTCGAATACTTCGCCTTTACGACATTCACAGCGCCACCCTTGTGAACGACAATCGCCGCCTTGTTTCCAAACGGCTGCGGATATTTTTCACCAAGCTTCACATCGGTCTTCTGGGTCGACATATCCTGCTGGCCAGAAGTCGGAAAATTGTCGGTTTCCATATTCCGGGAAACGATGACAGGCACAATATCTTCCATTTCATCGGTAAGGCCGGCAACAACCGTCCATGCAACGTTTTTCTCCTGCAAAGACGAACCGGTAAAAGCCGGCACGCCCGCACCGGAAAGAACCGCTATGTCAACGCCGCTCACATATGGTGCCCAGTCGTCCTGTCCATAGTTGTCGATATCGAAAAGTTCCTTGAAATAGTCGGTAGAACTGCCATAAGCCTGACCGGCGATATCGTCCTGGTCTTCCGTATTAAGCCCATCGTCCTCCGTCTGGTGCGGCCAAACCGATGTCAACCCCTGTGCTTCTCGCTCGGTATTCGCCTGTGTGATTCCGACAAACAGATTGCGTCCGCGCATCGAAGCGGCCGCAGTATTGGCCGCAAGCATCGCTGCGGTAATCGCCGGGAACAGAGCGCCCATGAGAATGCCGAGAATGCCGATGACGACCAGCAGCTCGACGAGCGTGAAACCTTTAGCTGACTTTTTCATTCATTTCTCCTTTGGTATGGATTTGGTGGATATTATCTCATATTTGCCCGCGGCGGTCAAGTGCCCTCAGCAGATATGGCGCATACGCGCGCGTGTAGGTGGCGAAGCTCAAGAGCGTGATCCCGGCGAGAAACGCCTCGACCGCGTAGCACGTCCACAGCCACGGCCCGTTCCAGCTCGCCGGGAAATCGCGGTGGAACGCAAGATAGAAATACACCCACCCCGCCCCGGGAAACGACAGCGCCGTACGGATCTTGCCGAGCCGCATCGCGCCGACGTCCGCACCGTATATCGCGCCGACCGAGCGCAGGAACGTTACCCACGTGTCGCGGAGCATGTAGAGAATCGAAAACGCCAGCATGGCGACCGCATGGAAGCCGCTTTCGCCCTGGTGCGCGATCATCCAGACGAGCGCCGGAAACGCCACGATGTAGAAAACCTTGTCCATCAGCGGATCGGCCATCTTCCCGAGTTGCGACACGACCTTCCACCGGCGCGCGAGGTAGCCGTCGTATGCGTCGGTCAGCCCCGAAAAAAGCATCGCCGCGCACGCCCAGAACGCGAGGGGAAAACCGCCGTCGAATTCGTGGGCGACGGCGAGAACCAGCCACGCGAAGACGAGCGGAACCCTCGCGAACGTGATCGCGTTTACGGCCAGCGACCGGCTCATGGTCAGTTCGCGAGCCCTTCCGCGACCACGTCCTGCATCACGCCGAGCGCTTCCTGGAGCTGCGCCAGCCGCTGGCGCAGCGACTGTATCTTGAGTTCGGCCTTCTGGTAGTTGCGGCGGGTTGCGAACAGCTGCTTGAGTATCTCTCCCGGGTCGAGATCGAGGTCGGCCAGCTCCATGCCATCGGGGATCGGCACGAGAACGTTCTGCCCGCACTCCGAGCATTTGATCTGCAACCCCGCTCCGCGGTAGTCGATCACCAGCCCTTTGCCGCAATGCGGGCAGTCGAACACGATGTCGGTATCGCGTATCTCGGCGCCTTCAGCGCTCTGCAGTTCGGGCTTCTCCGGATTGTCGTTCGTCATTTCAAAATCTCCCTTCGTGCGTATTATACAAAAAAAACCGTCCGCTGCGCAACTGCGGCGGACGGTTTTTTTCGCATTGCGCTTCAACCGGCCTTACGCCTTCTTCGCGATGTCGACCAGAGTCTTGAATCCGGCCGGGTCCTGAATCGCGATCTCGGAAAGCATCTTGCGGTTGATGGCGACGCCTGCTTTGAGCAGTCCGGCGACGAGTTTGGAATAGCTTATCCCCTCCTGGCGCGCGGCGGCGTTTATGCGGGCGATCCACAGCTGGCGGAAGTCTCTCTTCTTCAGTTTGCGGTGCTCGGTTGCCAGGCGCATCGCGCGGTCGACCGCCTCGGTGGCGGTGCGGAAAAGTTTCGAGCGCGCTCCGTAGAAGCCTTTCGCCAGTTCCAGCCGGCGGCGGCGGCGTTCGCGGGAAGCGGGGGCGTTGGTGACTCGCATTGTTTATATTCCCTTTCTCTTAGCGACCCTGAAGCGCGCGGGCGTAGGTCTTGGTTACCTGTTTGGACTCGACGGCGACGCGGCCGCAGAGGTTGTTCTTGCGGGAACGCTTCTTCCCGTTGTTCAGATGGGCGTGGCCGCCCTGCGAACGGAGTATCTTGCCGCCCTTCGACAGCTTCATGCGCTTGGTCGCGCACTTCTTCGTTTTCATCTTAGGCATTTTTCGTTTTCCTTTTTCTTTTTCCCTTACCGGTCGGGCAGCCGTGTTCCGGCCCGAACCAGATGGTAAATCATCATTTCTTCTGTTCCTCGTCGCCGAGGTCGGGGCGCCTGCCCTTGTACCACCACATCATGACCGGAGTCGCGATGAAGACCGACGAGTAGGTGCCGGCGAGAACGCCGATGAGCATGACCAGCGCGAAATCGAAGATCGAGCCGTCGCCGAACGCGAAGAGCGCGAGAATGGCGAAGAGCGTCGTCACCGACGTGATGACCGTGCGACCGAGGCATGCATTGATTGAAGCGTTGCACAGATCCCTGAAGCTCGAGCGCTTGTCGCGGCCGAGCGCTTCGCGGATGCGGTCGAACACGACGACCGTGTCGTTGACCGAGTAGCCGATGATCGTCAACAGCGCGGTGATCACGATAAGCGACACCTGGCGGCCGCACAGCGAGAAGAGCCCGAGCGAGATGAGCGCGTCGTGCGCGAGCGCGACGAGCGCGCCGAGGCCGAACCCGAACTGGAAGCGGAACCCGACGTACACGAGAATCGCGATCAGCGAGAAGATGACGGCGTTGGTTCCGCTGCGCTTGAGATCCTTGCCGACCATGGAGCCGACTTCGTCGACGGACGCGATCTTGAACTGCGCTTCGGGGAATTTCTCCTGGAGAAGCTTGGTCACGTGCGCGCCGACGTCCTTGTTCTCGAGCGCCTTGCCCTTTCCGGTCTCGGCGGTCTCGCCGGTCTTGACGAGCAGCGTGGTCGAGCCGACTCCCTCCTGGTACTGGATGACGGCGGCGTTGTCAAAGCCGTCCAGCGCCGCGCGGATGCCCGATACCTCGGGGCGCGCGTTCTCGTCGAAATTGTAGACGATCGAAGTTCCCCCCGTCAGGTCGACGGCGAGAACCGACGCGCGGTTGGCGAAGCCCCTGATGAAGAAGATCGCGAGCGAAACCGCGATGACCGCGAACGAACCGCCGACCGTGTACTTCATCATCTTGACGAAATCGAAGGCCGGAGCCTTGAAGAACTGGCGCATCTTGAACGGAGCCGCGCGGTTGCCGTCCACGAGATGGTCGAAGACCAGCCGCGTGACGACGACGGCGGTGAACATCGAGATGACGACGCCGGCGGTCAGCGTTATCGCGAACCCGCGCACGGGGCCGGTGCCGACGACGAAGAGGATTACGCCGGTGATGATCGTAGTCAGGTTGGAGTCGAAGATCGCGGTGAACGCGCGGCCGTAGCCGTTCTTTATCGCCGCGCCGGCCGCCTTGCCGGACTGGAATTCCTCGCGGATGCGCTCGAAGATGAGCACGTTGGCGTCGACCGCCATGCCGAGCGACAGCACGAGGCCGGCGATTCCCGGCAGCGTCAGGACCGGCAGCTGCATCGAGCCGCCGCCGCCCATGGAGGGATCGTGCGCGAAGACGCCGAGGATGTTCGCCACGAACACGAGAGCCGTAGGCAGAAGCGCGATGTCGAGGAAGAGCGCGAGGTCGGCGACGAGGCCGGTCCACCAGTAGTAGAAGAACATGAAAAGCGCGACCAGGGCGAAACCGAGCGCCGCCGCGACGATTCCCGCCTGCTTGGCGTCGTCGCCGACGGTCGGGGAGACCGAGCTTTCCGCGAGAATCTTCATCGGCGCGGGAAGCGCGCCCGCGTTGAGTTCGGCGGCGAGCTTCTGGGCGCTCTTGGCGTCGAAGCGGCCGGTGATCTGCCCGCTGGTGCCGATTTCGGAATTGATGACCGGAGCGGAGATGAGCTGGTCGTCGAGAATGATCGCCAGTTCGCGGCCGCGATCGGTCGGATTCTTGGGTCCATGCGCCTTGTAGTTGCGCGTGAGCGTCGCGAACTTCTGACCGCCCTCGGAATTGAGCCGGAAGCCGATCGAAAGCTCTCCGGTCGTGGGGTCGCGCTCGACCGCGGCCGATTCGAGATGCTCGCCGGTGACGCGCGGCTCGGTCGAACGCGCCACGAAATTGGGCGAGTACGTTCCGTCGCCGTTGTCCTCGAGCATGAAGCTGTAGCGCGCGTCGGGGGTCTCGAACGCCGCCAGCCGCGCGGCGTAGCCGGGAGTGCGAGAAACTTCGGACCAGTTGTCGGCCCTCGCGTAGCCGTTGCCCTTCTTCACATATCCCTCGGGGGCGACCTCCTTGGACAGCAGCTTGTCGACCAGCTGGCGGTTCTTCGCGTGCGTGAGGCGGAACTCGAGAAACGCCGCCGACTGCAGCGACGCCTTCGCGGCCTTGCGGACCTCCTCGTCCACGCCGGGCAGCTGCACCAGCAGGCGGTGGTCTTTCATGCCCTGGATAACCGGCTCGTTGGTTCCCATCGCGTCGACGCGGCGGCGGATGACCTGGACGATGCGCTCGTCGCTGTCTTTGAGAATCTCGGCGATTCGCGTCTCGACCGCGCCGGGATTGTTGGTGATCGCCGGATCGGCCGCGATTATCGACTCGGCGAGCTTTTCAGTGTCGACGCCGAGCGTGAACGACGTGCCGCCCTTCAGATCGAGGCCGAAACGCAGCTTCTCCTTCACGGGCGAAGTCACGTATATGGACACTACCGCGATCAGCGCGAGCACGAGCCATTTCCAGATGTTGTTGCGTACTGCAGATTCCTTAGACATATCTCTTCTTAATCCTTTTTTGGATAAATTGAGGGCGTATTATATCAAAATGAGCGCGAGAAGTCCAGTAGCCAGGCAGTAGGGTCCGAAAAGCCAGAACCATCTGCCGTTGAGCGCCTTGACGAGCAGTTTGAGCGAGAAGTATCCGACGACCGCCGCGAGCGCCGCCCCGTAGACCGTCAGCCCCCATGAAACGCCGGCATCGTCCGCGCCGGCCGCCCCCTTGAAAATCTCCAGCAGCGCGGCTCCGGCTATGAGCGGCGCGGACATGAGAAACGAGAACTCGGCCGCCTTCCCCGGTTCGACTCCGCCGCCGCGCGCCGAGGCGAGCGTCATTCCCGAGCGGGACACGCCCGGCAGCAGCGCCAGCGCCTGCCCCAGCCCCATCGCCAGCGCGCGAAGCGGCGAAACGTCCTTCTCCCCCTGCGGCAGATAGCGCGTGCCGATCAGAACCGCGCCGGTGAACATCAACAGCGCCCCGACCATCTTCGCGTTCTCGAACAGCGATTGCACGAAATCGCCGAAAAGCAGATACACCGCGATCGCGGGCAGCGCCGAGACCGCGATCATCAGAACGTATCTCCACTCGAAATTCACGACGATGCGCTTCAGCGTGGAGAAATAGAACACCACGATGCTGGCGAGCGTGCCCAGATGCAGCATCACGTCCAGCCGCACCCCCGGGGCGTTGACCCCGAGGATGTGCTGGGCGAGAACGAGGTGGCCGGAGCTCGATATCGGCAGAAACTCCGCCACCCCCTGGAGGATGCCGAGTACGGTTACCTCGAACATCAGAGCGAGAACGACGGAATCTTCAGCGTCTCGCCGTCCTTGAGCGCCGACATGTGCGCGTAGATTCCCGCGACCGTGGTGTCGAGCGCGGTGATGATGTCCACGCACGGCTTGGTGCCGAGGATTATCGCGCGTATGAAATCGTCGGTGAGATAGCCGTGGCTGCCGCCGTGCCCGCCGCACGGCATTCCGGGCGGAAGCTGCGGCTTCATTATGTTCATCTGCGCGACTTCCTCCTCGAACCAGCCGCCGTATCCGCCGCGGTCGGGGATGTAGCATCCCTGCTGGCCCCATATGCGCCCTTCTTCGCCGCCCTTCGCCGGCGCGTCCCAGGCGACCAGCATGCGCGCGACCGAGCCGTCTTCGCAGCGCATCATCGCATACTCGCTGCCGAACGCGTTCCTGTAGGAGTTGTTCTCCGGCTTGTACTGGTTGAGCATCGACGGAACCGCCGAGCAGGAGACGTCGGTGAAGCGCTTGTGCGTAACGCACGTGTAGAAGCCGTTGGAGTGGGTCGGATAGTACTGCGGGGGGCAGCCGACGCGCCAGTTGTTGTAGCTGCCGCACATTATCGCGTCGACGTCGTTCCCGCACGGATGGAAGTATTCGCCCTCGGTGTAGATGATGCGGCCGAACTTGCCCGCCTCGTAGATCTTGCGCATCGCGTACGCCTCGTAGCGGAACGCCGTCGTCTCGTTCATCATGTACACCTTGCCGGACTTCTTGGCCGCCTCGAGCAGCTTCGGGATGAGGTCGAGCTGTTCGACGCCGAATATGGCCGGAACCGCGCTCGCGACGTGAAGGCCGTGTTCGAGCGCCATGATCGCGAGCCGGCAGTGGCTCGGCGCGTCGGTCGCGATGTAGACCGCCTCGAGTCCGTCTTCGGACGCGTGGCAGATCATGTCCTCGCAGCTCGTGTAGGTCTTCTTCGCGCCCGTGCGCTCCTGGAGCAGGCGGCACTTCTCGGGATCGAGATCGGTGCACGCGACCACCTCGATGTTCGGATGGCTCTGGTAGCCGAAAGCCGAACCGAAGTCGCACACGCCCTCGCCGGCGATTCCGACCTTCACCACGCGATCGGAGAACGGCTGCCACGGATCGAGCGACACGCGGCCTGCCTCCGTCTCGTCGAATCCCTGTATGACCTTCTCTTCGTCGGCGATCGACTTGAGCCCCGCAGACGCGAACAGAGCCGCTCCCGCCCCGAGAAATCCCTTGCGCGTAAAGTTCATTTTGCCGTTTTCCTTTCTTTGGTGTGAAAATATAAGCGTATTATATCATATTTTTCGCATCTGCGCCTCGACAAAGCGAACGCAATTTTCGCAAGGCCGATCTGCACCGGAAACCTGCCGAAGACTGTGACGCGATCTTTGGCCGGATTCCGGAACTTGAACCCGACCGACCATGCCTTGCGCGAACGAGGCCAAGCGGCTTTTTTCGGGAAAGCCGCAAAACCCATGCCATTGATCGGCCTTTTACCCCTGCGTGGGGTTGAATATGGCCGTCGCGGTTGTGCCGCGATAGCTGACGATGACCGTCGAATTGTCGTCGAACTGGAACGCCGTCGGGGACGTCGTGTATCTCATGACGAGCTTCGTTTCGGTGTTCGTCGTGACGTCCGCGAGGGTCATCTGCACGGTTCTGGTCTCGCCATTGTATACGCCCGAGAACAAGGGCAGATGGTCTTCGTCAGCGGTCATCAGAGAGCCCTCGATG
>JAGDAE010000006.1 GCA_017959645.1 Kiritimatiellia bacterium | reverse complement strand
TGCTTCATACCCGGACAGAACGCCGTTTTCACGAAATCGCTGGTCAGCGTCGAGCTGGAGGTGATCACCAGCGAAGACAGCGTCGACATCGACGCCGAAAGAACGAGCACTACGGTGAGCGCGACAAGCCCTGATCCGAGGTTGGAAAGCATAGTGGGTATTATGGCGTCGAAACCCTCTTTCGCGACGTCGACCTGGTCGCCGAAAAGCCGCCCGAATCCGCCGAGGAAATAGCACCCGCCGGCGATCACGAACGCAAAAAGCGTCGAGACGACCGTACCCTTCCGTATCGCATCCTCGTTGCGTATCGCGTAGAACTTCTGCACCATCTGCGGCAGCCCCCACGTGCCGAGCGACGTCAGAATCACTACAAAAAGCAGATTGAGAGGATCCGGCCCGAAGAACGACGCGAATATCCCCGGCGTCTCCGACACCGCCGGATCGCTCACCCGCGCCAAACCGTCGAGCGCCGCCATGAGCCCGCCCTTCGAGACGATGACCGCGGCGATTACGGCGACCAGCCCGACCAGCATGATCAGCCCCTGCACGAAATCGTTGACCGCCGTCGCGAAATACCCCCCCGCGATGACGTAGGCCGCCGTCAGCGCCGACATGAGAACGATGCAGACCGAATAGTCGATCGAGAACGCCATGCCGAAGAGCCGCGAAAGACCGTTGTAGAGCGAGGCGGTATACGGAACCAGAAAGACGAAGATGATCGCCGAGGCGAACAGCTTGAGCGCCGTCGAGTCGAAACGGCGGCCGAAGAACTCTGGCATCGTCGACGAATCGAGATGCTGGGTGAGAAGCCGCGTTCGCCTGCCGAGCACCGTCCACGCGAGCTGCGAGCCGATGAGCGCGTTGCCGATGCCGGCCCACGAGGCGGCGATGCCGTACTTCCAGCCGAACTGTCCGGCGTAGCCGACGAACACCACCGCCGAGAAGTAGCTCGTGCCGTAGGCGAACGCCGTCAGCCACGCGCCGACCGAACGCCCGCCCAGCACGAATCCATCGACCGAATTCGCGCGTCTGCGGCACTTGAAACCTATGCCGAGCAGAACTGCGAAATATGCTGCCAACAATGCTATTTTCATTTGATGCGCCTTTTTTTGAAGTTCAATCCCTGAATTCCACCGCCTTCGACATGTCCGGCTCGAGCATGACGCTCTCGCCGTGCCGTACGGACGAAAACCCGCCTACGCGCACGATCGCCGGAACGCCTTCCGCGACGACGTGGACCAGCGTTTCGCTGCCGAGCGATTCCGTGAAGTCGACCGTTGCCCGCAGCGTGCCCCTGCCGAGCGCGATGTTTTCGGGCCGGAGCCCTACCGTCGCCGAATCGGAGAGCGTCCCTTTCGGGAAAAGGTTCATCGGCGGCGTTCCGATGAAGCCGGCGACGAACCTGTTCGCCGGCCTTTCGTAGATTTCCAGCGGGCCGGCGACCTGCTGTATCCTGCCCTTGTCCATGACGACGATGCGCTCGCCCATTGTCATCGCCTCGGTCTGGTCGTGGGTGACGTAGAGCATCGTCGCCCCCAGCCGGTTGTGCAGCCGTATTATCTCCGAGCGCATCTCCACGCGCATCTTCGCGTCGAGGTTGGAAAGCGGCTCGTCGAAAAGGAATACGGCCGGCTCGCGAACTATCGCCCGTCCGAGCGCCACCCGCTGCCGCTGTCCGCCCGAAAGCGCCTTCGGCAGCCGCTCGAGATATTCCGACAGCCCGAGCGAACGCGCCGCCTCCGCCACCCTGCGCACGATCTCGTCTTTGTGAAAATGCCTAAGCTTGAGCGCGAACGAAAGGTTCTCCCTTACCGTCATGTGCGGATACAGCGCGTAGTTCTGGAACACCATCGCGATGTCCCTGTCTTTCGGCGGCAGGTTCGTGACGTCGGTCTCTCCGATCGAAATCTTTCCCGACGTCGGCGTCTCCAGCCCCGCAACCATCCTCAGCGTCGTCGACTTCCCGCACCCGGAAGGCCCGACGAGCACCACGAACTCTCCGTCTTTCACGTCGAGCGAAAACCCGTCCACCGCCGGCCTGTCGCCGCGCGAATAGACCTTGCTCACCGCCTCGAGCCGTACTTCAGACATCGCGGCGCCCCGCTATCGCGCGCCTCAGCGTAAGCGGATCGGAATACGCGATTCCCGAATCCGCCGGCAGCCCGAACGCCAGCCGAGACACCTTCGCCCCCGTCCCGCGCAGCATCTCGTTCACGTAGCCCGCCGTCGCGTCTCCGTCCATGTCCGTCGAAAGCGCCAGCAAGACCTCGCCTATCCCCTCGCGCGCCACGCGGTCGGCGAGCTCCGCAATCCTGAGCGTCTCCGGACCCGTCCTGCGCATCGGCGACAGTTTTCCGCCAAGCGCGTGGTACCTGCCGCGGAACGCTCCCGACGATTCGATCGACACGATGTCCGCCGGCTCCTCAACGACGCACAGGATTCCGCCGTCGCGCGTCGCGTCCGTGCACAGCGCGCACGGATCGCGGTCGGCTGTCGTGAATGCGCCGCATTTCGAACAGCAACGCACCTTTCTTCGCGCCTCCTCCAGCGCCGCGATCAGCGGCTCCATCAGCCGCACCGGTTCGCGCACCAGCTGAAGCGCCGCGCGCGACGCCGATCGCCGCCCGAGCCCGGGAAGTTTCGCCAGCCGCTTCTCCAGTTCGTCGATGGGGCCGATCATCGGTTATTTGCCGAAAAGACCTCCGATGCCTCCTCCGCCCTGCTGCATGAGTTTCGCCATCTCCGCCTGCGTAGCGTCCTTCGACTTCTTCAAAGCGCCGTTGACCACGTTGAGCAGCATCGTCTCGAACCGCGCCGGCTTGCCCGCCTTCACCTCGTCGTAGGCCTCGGGGGAGACCGCGATCTTCTCGATCGTCATGTCGCCCTTGGCGACCGCCGTAATGCCGCCGTTGGAATACTCCGCGCGTATCTTCTGTATCTCCGACTGGATGCGCTTCGCTTCGGAGCGCATCTTCATCGCTTCCTTCATCTGGTCGAACATTCCCATCTTGTCGCTTCCTTTCTTCTTTTGTCAGAATCCGGTTCCGGAAAGATCCTCGTATGCCTTCACGTATATTTCGCGCGTCTTGGCGATCACGCCGTCGGGCAGCACGGGCCCGGGCGGCCGCTTGTCGAAATTGACCGATTCCAGCCAGTCGCGGACGAATTGCTTGTCGAGCGACGGCGGGTTCGACCCGACCCTGTAGCTCGATTCGGGCCAGAAGCGCGAGGAGTCTGGCGTAAGCACCTCGTCGGCGAGAATCAGCGAACCGTCGTCGTCCATCCCGAACTCGAACTTCGTGTCTGCGATGATGATCCCATGCCCGCGCGCGTAGTCCGCCGCCTTCGTGTAGAGCGAAACCGTCGCCTCTTTGAGCAGATTCGCCGTCTTCTCGCCGACCAGCTTTTTGGTCTCCTCGAAATTTATCGCCTCGTCGTGGTCGCCGATCGCCGCCTTCGTCGTCGGCGTGAAGAGAACCTCGTCGAGCTTGGACGCGTTTTCGTAGCCGGCGCGCAGCTTTTCGCCGTTGACCGTGCCCGACGCCCGGTACTCCTTCCACCCCGAGCCGGTAAGATACCCTCTCGCGATGCACTCGACCTCGACCATCTTCACCTTCTTCACCAGCATCGAGCGCCCGCGCAGATCTTCCTTGTACGGCTGCAGCACGGACGGATACTTCTCCACATCGGCGGTCACGAGATGGTTTTTCATGCCGAGA
>JAGDAE010000270.1 GCA_017959645.1 Kiritimatiellia bacterium | reverse complement strand
GTCGTTCCGTCCGAACTCCAACTCCCACGCGCTCTGCCAGGAAGTCGCGAAGGGCGTGAAGGCCGCGGGCAACAAGGCCGAGGTCATCCGACTCAAGGACAAGAAGATCGGGTTCTGCACCGGCTGCTATGCCTGCCAGAAGCTCGGGAAGTGCGCAATCAAGGATGACGCCAACGCGATCGTCGAAAAGATATGCAAGGCGGACGCCGTCGTGTTCGGCACGCCGGTCTACTACTTCTCGATCGCCGGACAGCTCAAGGCGCTCCTCGACCGTTGCGTCGCGAAGTGGCCGGAGCCGGACGGCAAGCCGTACTATCTGGTCGCGACGATGGCGGAAAACATGGACTGGGATCTCGTGAAGGCTCCGCTCCAGGGCTTTGTCGACTGCTTCGAAGGCGCGAAGATCAAGGGCTTCCTCAAGGCCGGAGGCGTCTACGAACCCGGCGCCGTGAAAAAGACGAAGTTCATGAAAATGGCCTTCGAGCTCGGCAAAAAGATCGCGTAGCGCGGGGAACGTGAGCCCAACGGTGAAAATCATGTGCATGATGCTTGGCGTCGCCCTCGCCGTCACGATTTCAGTCGTGGCCGGCTGCCGCATACTGGCGAGCCGCTCGACGGAGGCGACCGTCAAGGAAGGCCTCGCGTTTCGCGGCTCGAACCAAATCGAGCGCCGTCTGGGCACGGACGTGACGGCACACCATACGGAAGACGACGTCGTCGGCTGGCTCAACGCGATTTTCCCGCAATAGGCCTAGTCGTCGCGCAACTCCTTGGCTCTGCGCCGGTCGCCCTCGGTCTGCCGCTCTTCTTCGTCGCGATCGCGAATCGTCTCGGGATCTTTCGAGCTGTGGCCTCTGCATGTAGACGCCCGTTTGAGCCTCAAACCCCTATACTCGGTCAGACTTGTCGGCATATCGTCATAAAACTCGCGATAAGTCAAATCGTCCGCCGAGGCCTCGACCCAATATTCCCATTTGGGCGAATTGCAAGTAGAAACTTTGCAGCTGTGCTCAATGCAATAGCTACCCTTTGCCAGACGCTCGTTTGTGCAGAAGAAGAACTGTGCGCCCAATCTGTCCGAATAATAATCCGAAATATAATAACTGTGCCTGCGCCCCGTCTTTCTGTCGTTCGGTTGCACAACCTGGCGCTTGCACATATGTTTTTTGCAATACGGTATGCGTAGTTTCCGGAAATCGCGCTTTATGGATTTGCCGGTTATACGCTCGTCTTTGTCGACATCGAACCATCCCGGAATCGTCAATGTAGCGCGATGTTCTTTGCACCCATACGAATCACACTTGTGCGCTTCGCAGAAATTCTGGCCATTCTCTGCAAAATTCGTGCATCGTTCCGGCGATTTGCATTTCTTTCGCGATTTCTTCGGTACCTCTTTGACCGTCTCCGTCTTCGCAACTTGCCCGACATTAGCGTTTGCTTTTTTGTTTTCGGCACGGAACGGCGCATTGTCGCGCTTCTTCGAAACGCCGTCATCGCGCTTTGCCGCAGTACCCTTGTCTTGCGAACGAGAGTTTCCGTCGCTCCTTCGGTCGTCGGCAGCGATCACATCGTCATGATCGACGATACTTGGATTTTCTTTGGGCATGTCGACGAACACATCTTGTCCGATTCCCGCGTAAGCCGCCGCGACCCCGTCCATCGGCAGAGCCGCCAGTTTTTTTGAAATCTCTTCCCTTCTCGCCTCGTCGGCTGCCGCGAGAAACCGTTCCGCTTCCGACAACGCCCCGAGCTTCGTCATCATGTCGGCCTGGTTTGCCTGATGCGAGATTTTCGCGATGTCTTTTGCGATCTGCGCCAACTCGTTCCCGCGTTCGTTGATTCCATCGTTGATCTTCTGCACTATGCCGTCGATGAATTCATCCGACTTTTCTCCGATCGATTCCGACTTGGCCTGCATCTTTGCGCCGGAATTCTTCAACTCCGACAAGATCTCCGCTTTGAATGCCGCCCCTCTTGACACAAGATCGTCCCCGGCATAGCGATGCGACAACTCTTTGACGATGGGCGACTCGGCTATCATCATGGCGTATTCGGCGGTATTGAACCGTTGTTTGCGTTCCGCCTGGGCTTTGCCGGCTCTGAAATGGTTTTGCTGCGACAATTCGCTCAGTTCGCGCTGGAACCGGTCTATGTCTTCGTCCAACGCTTTCTTCGCCCGGGAACGTGCCTTTTGCATTTCTTCGACTTCCTCCAATGCTGTGGCACACGAAGACAGCAACAGCTCGCGCCGTCTCTCGTCCTGTTCCTTTGCATCGTCGGCAGCAACTGCGGTTTCTTTCACGGATTCAGCTGCAACATCATCTTCACGAACGTCCGCAATGCGTGATTTAACGCCTGTTCGCCTCACCATCTGCGATATCATGAAAAATGCCAAAACCGCCGCAATCCCGGCCGCAACAACCGGCAAAACGAGATTTTTCGTGTTCGCTCTGCCCGGCTTTCGCGTATCCGGCTTTCGGTTTTTGACGGCATCGGACTCGTCCGCATAGACTTCTTCGACATGGTCTTCCGGAATAATCTCTTCATAGCCGTATTCCGAAACCAACCGGTCAAGCCAATGACTCTTGAGCGTCTGATCGTCTTCGTAACGCAAGAGATACAGCAAGTCGCGCTCTTTAAGTTCTTTGGAAACCTCCTCTACGGCGGATAGATAGGCCTTTTGGTCTAATGTGTCTTTGAAAACCTTTCCGTAAAAAATCAATGCTATATGAAGTCTGGCGCCACACGGAGCCTTCATGTAATATTCATTCTGTTTCTTGTCTCTGCAGCAAACCTGGATTGCGGCTTTGAGGTCCGAATCCGGAATGGCGTCCGCCCGGTCGCCATATGAGAATTTACGCGCGCAGAATGGACAAAGAATATGCTGTCCTTCTACGATGTCATCAGAGACGACAAGCGTCTCCTTGCAATAAAAGCACTTGATTTTCACCGGAAAGGATCCTTTCCCTCTCTGAATTCCGCAATACCAGAATTGCGCACGCCGCCTTTCGCGTTTTTAGCCGCGAACGAATATCCGGCAAGCGTCGCGACCAAAATCGCAACTGCCGCAGCCATTCGCCTATCGCTCATCCGGTTTCCTTTCTTTCCCCGTACAAAAGACTCCCCGACACGAATCGGATTCAGCGCGGGGAAATAGACACCTCCTCCGATGCATCGCGTGAGGTGCGTAGGATTGACCTTAAAGGATACAGCGAAGGAGGCGAAACTGCACGAACGGGCAGTGTCCCTTTTCGTTGCGTCCTTTGTGACAAGTTTCCTACGCTTTCACGCGACGCGTCCCAGACGCGGTTTGGCCTTTAGCCTCTTCCGCGCGGGAATTCTGATATCCGGCCTCGAAGCAGATTGCTCCTCGACCGAACGCACAATATTATACCATTTCTCTTCGCCGGAAATCAAGTGCGAATTTAGGAGATGCGGATGGGCGGGTGCTGTCAATGCGCATTCCCGCCCCCTGTCAATGCGCATTGAGGTCAAAGCCGCATCAGGGTCTCAAAATAGCCCCCATCCTGGTGTCAAAATAGCCCCCATCCTGGTGTCACAATAGCCCCCATCCCGATGACTATCCCATGTCCATCCCGATGACTACAACCTGTCCATCCCGATGGACACCATGCCGTCATCGGCATAGCCTCCAGCCGCCCCAACCGCGCCGAATATTACATTTAGACCTAAATATAATATTCGCGGAATACCCCTTATAAAACCGGGATAGCGCCCATATAAATCGACATTACCCCCTTATGTTTCGGCGAAAGGCCGCATATGTTTTCAAGCCGACATCCATCGTCTTGGATCGATATCGTCCGTCAGTTGCGGATCACCTTGTAGAATCCTTTGTCGCCGACTTTCGGCACGATCAGTTTTATCTCGTCCTGCGCATCGGTCGGCACGGCCGGGGTCACGCCGCCGGAAAGCGATAGCGTGTCGCCCATGCGCACGCGCATGTAGCCGGGCAGCCCCTTCACGTAGATCGCCACCTTGTCGCCCTCCTGGACTATTCGCGTGACCCTTGGCTGTTCGACGTCGGCGGCGGCCTCCGTAGCGACACCGGCGGTCGCGGCGCCTGCAGCCGCGCCGGTGAGCACCAATCCCGCACCGGGACCGATGGTGACGTTTTCGGAGACCTTGCCGTATCCGTTCAGGACGGAGAGCTTGCCGTCCACAAGGCCGCGAGGGGCGGCAACGCCGTTTTCCGACACGCGCGTATCGAGCACGTACACCGCGTACACGCCGCCCGCCAGCGTATCGGCGAGCGATGCCTGCACCTCGAACGCCGCTCTGCACCGTCCGTTCTTGGCAACCGCGCCTACGTTGACGACACGGTCGCCCGGATCGACTGGGGATCCGTCGGCGGAAAACCCGTCGAAAACTCCGTCCGGCGACCACACCAGCGCATAGCATTCGCCGTCCATGACCGTCTGGCCGTCGCCATAGCGGTCCGGGCCGGCGGTGGTGACGAGTACGGCGGCATTGTCGTCGCCGTCGGCGAAAGCTCCGATCGCGGCCGCTACGACGGCCGCCGCAAGAATTCGTTTCATTTTTCCGGTGATTCCTTTCTTTTTTCCCTGATGGCATTGAGAGTGCGGGTGGCCTCTTTCGAGCCGGGCAGGCTTTTCAGGGCGCGAAGCGCATTGGTCTCGGCTTCGTCGAGCCGTCCGAGTTTCGCCTGCACCACCGCGAGATTGTTGAGTGCGGCGGGTTCGTCGGGATGCTCCAGCAGACTGCGCGCAAGATACGCCTCGGCGCGATTGTACTGTTCTTCGACGAAATAGCTCATTCCGACCGCGAAATTGGCGCGCGAATCCTGCGGATGGGCGATAAGTATCTGTTTGGCGTAAAGCCGCGCCATCTGGAAATCGCCCCTCCCCATCCAAAGCGCCATTCCCTCGCGCGGCGTCAGCCGCGTATCCGGCCTGAGTTCGGTCCAGTTCATCTGGCTGCGCATGCGCCGGTACGCGGCGTTCGCCTCGTCCAGACCGTCCGCCAGGCCGGTGTCGCGCATCGCGTCGGCGGCGCGGCCGTTCCGGTCGGAATCGTCGGCGCGCATCCTGCACAGCCGCGAAAGCCGCCACTCGACCGAGGCGAACATGTTTTTGAGCCGCACGTTCGGCGAATCGTCGGGATCGTCGTTTTCGCACACGGCGAGAATGCGTCCGGCGAGCGCGCGGGCGCGGGCGACAAAACGCGCCTTTTCGCCGGGGTCGAAGCCGGCGGTACGGGCGACGAAACCGGCGGCCTCGGGCGCTTCGAGTCCGTTGTGCTTCCACAACTCGAACCCGACCTGCACCGCTATGTTCGTCGACCGCTCGGTCTTTTCGCCCACCCATGTCCTCAACGCGCCGGAAGCGCTTGTCGCGAGCATGTCGGAGTCTTCCTTGTCGGTCTCTCCCCGGCATCTGACGCTGCGGTCGTAGGCGCTGTCGCCGGAAGCCATCGAGACCGCCTTGAGCGAACGGCCCTGCCGCAGGGCCTGGACCTCGACCGCCGCGTCCATGGAGCCGTCCGTGAAGAGCAGATGCGCGTCGCCGCACTCGTCGGCGGTCGCGCGAACGTACTCGTCGACGACCGCGGCCATGTCGCGTTCGACCGGCGAG
>JAGDAE010000269.1 GCA_017959645.1 Kiritimatiellia bacterium | reverse complement strand
GCTTCACGGTCTACGAGCTCGTGCAAGACAAAAACGGCGCGTATTCGCTGAATGCGCTTCAGACGACCGCGCTCGCGCTGAACAAGGCGTCCGGGGAATACGAGGCCGCGACGAAGGCGCTCCTGCTCGAAGCTGGCGACTATTTCGTCTCGGTGCAGTCCGCGAACGCTTCGCAGGGCGGCGGCGCGCGCTACAACATGTATTTCAACGGCGAGGCGGCCGAATTCTACACCGAGGCCGACACGAGCGACGACTGGACCGACATGAAGACGGAAGGTGCGTGCGGCATGGTCGGGTTCGCGGGCGTGGTGGACGAGTATACGGAAGGGATCGTCACCGACGGCTGGGTGGGCTTCGGCGACGCGGTCGATTATGCGGGCTTCACGCTCTACGATGACGCGAATCTGAGCTTCGCGCTTGAATCGGAAGACGCGGCGACGTTCACGGTCTACAGCCTCGTCGAGGCGAAAAACGGCACGTTCTCCCTGAAGACGCTTCAATCCACCGCGCTGGTCCGGGACAAGCTGTCCGGAAAGTGCGCGGTGAACACGAAGGCGCTCAGCCTTGAGGCGGGCGACTACTTCTTCTCCATGCGCTCGGACAACGCGGCACAGGGTGGCGGCGCGCATTACAACGTATCCCTCAACGCCGCCGGAAGCGAGTTCTTCCCGCTTGAGGACGACGGCGACGATTATTGGGACGCGATCGCGTACGATCCGGCGTATGAGCCGATCTGCCGGATCGACCCCGTGGAACCTGTCGAATGGACTCAGATTTGCGGCTATCCGTCATGCGACGCGGCCGCTTCCTCCGCCGGGCTTGCCGTGTCTGACGTGACGGACGACAAGCCGCTTGACGCGCTGAAGGATCTTTCCTCCCTCGCGTAAACGCACGGTTCCGGTCTTCCCGAATACCACGCCTCCGGCTTGTTTATGGCCCCGGGGGCTTTTTCCCGCCCCGAATCTTTCCTTTTTTGCTTGCATTCTCGAAAGAAAAGATGTATTGTATAGCGGAAACCCAACCATCAAAGAAAGAAAGGAACCATCCCGAAATGACGAAACAGGAACTCATCGAAACCGCAAAAGCCATGATCGCCGCGCCGTCGTGCTGCCAGGACCTCAAAACCGTCGCGCAGGCGTGGATCGACGCAGTCGGGACCGCCGGTGAAAAGGCCGCCGCGGACGCCCTTCTGGCGGAACTGAAGGAAGACGTCTGCACGATCGACGACGTGATCCCGTTCTTCGAATCGCCGCGCGCCGTGCAGTATTTCGGCGAGGAGAAGGCCAAGGAGCTTGCCGCGCTGGCGCACAAGGTGAAGGCCGACGGCGGGAAGTGGTGTTTCTGCGAAGCCTGCGCCGCCGGAGCGAAACTGCTGGAAAACGCTGAAGCATTCGCCTGACAAGCCTCATCCCGGCTCCATACCTATTATTCATTCCGGCAGGGGAAACGGTTCACGCCGTCCCCTGTTTTTTTGTGCCCGTTTTCAGGCAAAAGGAAAGCCCGTCCATTGATTTGAACGGGCTTTCGAGGTTCAGTTTTTGTTGTTGCGTTCAGCCGGACATTACTCCGAGATGACGAAGATGTGCTGGTCGGAGTTGCACTTCAGCTCGGGTGCGTAGACGCCGCTGCCGCCGGCGGGGAGGGCGATGAAGCGTCCGGGGAGCTGCGCCCGCATCCGGTAGAACACGTTGGAATCGCCGCGCGCCATGTTGCGGAGGTAGAACTTGGCGCCGCGTTCGCGGTATTCGCGGTAGATGGGG
>JAGDAE010000268.1 GCA_017959645.1 Kiritimatiellia bacterium | reverse complement strand
GTATCGAGACTTATCGAACTGATCACGATCGAACCTTCCTTCAATTCGGCTTCGTCGATCGCCGCCAGATCGTCGGGGGTGCCGACATCGCCGATCATCGCCGCGATATAGGCGTTGCCGAGGGTGCGCACGGTCTTGACGGCAAGCCCGCTCGATTGCGTCCCGGCACCGGACATCGCCTGCGTAAGCGACTTTTTCATGTCGTAGCCGACGAGCGACTGGTCGAGCGCGTCCACACCGTACCCAGTCAAGTTTGCCTTCTGCTTGTATTCCCATGCGTCGGGGATGTTGTCCTGGTCGGTGTCGCAGTCGTCGATATAGACGTCGATCGTCTGCGAAAAACCGATTTCGGGACCGACTTTGACCGATACCGGGGTAAAGAGCGTCGCGCCGGCGGTGTCGCGCACGCAGTGGAAGCCCCACGATTCCCACTCGTCGCAAAGTCCGTTGTTGTTGGTGTCTATGAACGCCCTGACATAGTACGTGCCGGGCTTGAGACCGACCATCGTCGCGTTCGCCTCGACGACGGAGGCGGAGGCGACCGACGCCTTTTTGGAGTCGGCGACATAGCCGGCCGCGACCGGGACGCCGCTGAAGTCGGGCGTCTCGAACGCCTGCACGTGGAAGACGCCGGAATTCCGGATCAGATCGTGGCCGAAGTATTTGACCGCGACATTGATCGTGCCGTAATCCATCGAGCCGGTGAGAACGTTCATCCTGAACGCGCTCTTCGCCGAGAACCTGTCGGACCTGTACTTGGCGTTGTACACCGACACCGCCCAGGTGTAATTCGTGGCGTTGGTGAAAATATCGCCGCTCGGGAGCCGGTCGCCGACCGAGATCGGAGCCGTCCAGCTATACTGCCGGCCATAGGTGCTGTTCCTTTCGCTGGCTGGCATACGCCGGTAGCCGGAGCCCCATATCACACTTCCGCCGGCGTCGTAGATCACGATTTGGAACGCGGTGTAGCTGCCCAGGCCGTTCTTGATCGCCCAGGTGAACGTCGGCGACGGCGTATTGACTTCGGCCGGGCCGAGCGCGACCGGCGGCATGCTGTCGTTGTAGGCTTTCTGGATGTCGAACGTCTTGTTGATGCCGACCTGAAGCAGGTTGTTGGTCGCGAGCGCCGAGGCGTCGCCGTTGCCGAGAACGATGCGGTATACGACGCTAGTCACCGGCCCGTTGTAACCGGCTTTGGAAATGTCGGAGGCAAGATCGCTCCAGTCGACGTCGAATTCGCCGTTTCTCAGGAAATCGGCCTCGGTTATGTACGGCTCGTAGTCGGTGTCGATCCACTTGTCGAGCACGACCCTCGCATCGATATTGCGCGACGGAGCGGAAACCCCTACGCCGTCGACGAGGGTGCGGACCACGCGGACGCGCTCGTACTTGCCGCCGCTGGTGACGCCCTTGACGATCAGGTCGATGTCGTAGTTGCCGCTCGCGCTGCCGTAAAGCGAATTCTTGTCGTTCGCCGCGAGATCGTCGCCGCCGAGGTAGGTTTCGCTGCAGTTGACGCGCGCGAAGATCGGGCTGGTGTCGGAAAGTTCGATTTCGGCCTTGGCGCCGTTCCATCCGACGTCCACGCCGTCGGTGAAGCCGTAGGGTTCCCCGGCGTTGTAGTAGCCGTTGGCGTCGAGATCCCAGAACGCGACGAAGACGTTCTCGCCTTCCTTGACGTGGCCGAGCGAATTATTGTCGGCCGAAGGCGCGTCGGGATCGGCGAGATAGTAGGTGAAGCTGCCGCCGCCGGTTACAGGTTTGGCCCGATACTGGACGCGGATATAGCTCGACGCAAGAGTGAAGATCGACGAATAGTCGCCCGCGGCGGAGCCGGAGATGTCGCCGACGATTTCGACCGCCTCGCTCAACTTGGTGAAATCAACCGATATGGCGCCCGTGCGATAGTCGATCTCGCCGATGACCGTGTCGGTCGTCTGCTGGATGATGTCGCCCAGTCCGCTCGAGTCGGTGCGGGCCCGGTCGATTACGAATCCCTGCCAGACCGGCTCGTCCATGGGGACGATGTACGCCCTGCCAGTGGCATTGTCGACGAGGAACCAGTTCGCGTCCCAAAACTCGAATTTGACCGAGTTGGGCACGATGCTGCCGGGCGAGAGGTGCAGAAGCGCTTCCCGGTTGGGGTTGACGCCGAGATGCTTGACGGCGTTCGTCTCGGAAAGCGCGCTGCCGATCGTCCAGACCGCGTCGGGAATCGTGGACATCGAACGGTCTCTCCAGGCCTTGACGACGACCGGCGAAGCGTTGATGTTCTGCCGTCCGTTGTAGTTGACCTTGAGTTCGATGGTCGGCACCGGATACTCGTTCATCTGCACTCCGCCGATGCCGAGCGAGCCGAGCCGGGTCGGATCGGTGCCGGCCTGGAATTCGGCGTAGTTCGACCAGCCGTCCCGGTCGGGGTCGAGGTTGGCGTCGTAGAGATAGCGGCTTATCGAGTCTATATCGTACTTGCCTTCCCAGCTGTCGTCCATCCGGTCGTGGTCGGCGAAGACGTCGCCGACATAGAGCTGGCCGACCTTGAAGAAGTAGTCGCCGATATCGGCCGTGTCGTTCACGCTGAACGGATCGTCGGGATCGAACGCGGCGAGCTTGATCACCTCGGCGAGCAGGTACTCGACGTAGTTCGACAGCCCGTCGCCGTCGTTGTCTTCGTTGCCCTCGGTTCCCTTGATGTGGTACTTGACCGCGGTCGCGTCGTCGATGCCGTCCTTGTCGGTATCGACGTCCCACGGGTCGGTCGGCCAGCTGCCGCGATCGAATTCGCCGACGAGATCGAGCGATTCGCCGTCGAGGTCTTTCGCGCGGTCGGCGTAGTTCCACGGGCTGTTGACCGACCCGGCGCCGGCCTCGAACGTCTCTTTCGTCATCGGGTTCGTCCCGAACATCACGTAGAGCTCCCAGCCGTCGGCGACGCCATCGCGATCGCCGTCGATCTCGTTGGGCTTGAGCGAATATTTCGCCCATTCGCGGTTGACGTTCACCGAGTCTTCGTCGCAGATACCGAGCGCGTCGAAGTAGCGGATCACGAGATACTTGTCGAGCGCCGTGAACGGCTTGGTGTTGACGGCGTCGGCGACGGGCACGGCCGTCTTCGGATTGAAGCCGTATTCCTTGTACACCTGCGCATGGACGAGTGCCTCGGTGTCGGTCGACACCTCGTATACCAGATTGGAGGTTCCTTCGGATGTGACGAGGGTCGCTTCCTTGCCGCGGCCGCAGCATCTTGTCGTAACCGGATCGCCGTTCTCGTCTTCGCCGGCGACGGGGTATTCGAACGTCTCGTAAAGAGCGAGCGCGCCGGCGTCGTCGCCGACTCTGGGTATCGGCTGGCCGGGTTTCAGGATGTACTTTACCGGCTCGGCATTCGCGGCCGTGTTCTTTACCGTGACGATTGTGCAGCGGTTGGTCGCGAACGCCATCACGTCGAGCGCCTTGTAGTTCTCGTCCTGCAGAAATTCGTAGGCGTCGTAATTGCTCGGGTCGAGATCGGCGAAAACGACTTCCCACCCGTCGGGCATTCCGTCGCCGTCGGTATCCCATTTCGCGGGATCGGCATTGAAACCCTCTTCGTCGGAATCGAGAAGCCCGTCGCGGTCGATGTCGCCGTCGGCTCCGTCGCCGGCGCCGCCGATACCGGGCATTCCGGCCTCGAGGCAGTCGGGTATCTCGTTCTTGTTGACGTCGGTATCCTCGATGAAGATCGCGACCGAGGGATACAGCGCGAGCGAGTCGGAGACCTCGACGCCCGCCGGGGTGTAGAGCGCCCGGTGGCCGGTGCCGACCTGGTTGGCGTATCCCCAGGATTCGTTGGCGTCGCGCCTGCCGTTGTTGTTGAGATCGAGATAGGCCATCAAATACACGGTCCCCGGCGCGACGCCGCGCATGACGGCGTTGGTCGTCGAGATGTCGCCGATGTCGGAGAGTTTGCCCAGGTCGCCGACCCGGGTCTGGGCGAGCGGCTGGCCGCAGAAGTCGGCGGTCTCGTGCGCCTCGACGACGATGAGATTCGTCAAGTCGTTGGTGCAGGGCCCGTAGTAGCGCACGGCCGCCGCGCAGTTGCCGTAGCCGGTTGGCAGCCTCGGATAGCGGTTCTCGTTGGCGACATCCATCTGGAACGGCGTCCACGCGCTCCAGTAGTCGGGCTCGGCGTCG
>JAGDAE010000267.1 GCA_017959645.1 Kiritimatiellia bacterium | reverse complement strand
CGGTTGCCATGCTGCGTCACGGTCACGCCTCTGTCGCCGGGAGGGGATTCTTCGCCAACCCAGTCGAAGGTTCCGCCCATCTCCACGTCTTTGCCCGTTTTCATGTCAAAGAGAGTCAAATCGACCGTGCTGCCGCGACTGTGTCCGGACTTCTCGGCGATGTAGCCCTGCGCGAACAGAACCGACTTGTCGAGATCCGGATAGAAACAGGGCTTCATCCGCACATCGTCCGCGTCCTTCGCCCAGCGCATGAAGTGCGCCACCGCCCGCTGCGGACGGTAGGCGTCGTAAATCTTCAGGCGATAGCCGCGCCGCACCGCCTCGTCGCTTGCCGCTTTGAGCGCATCCGCCGCCTCTTTCGCGAGCAAAGCGCACGGCTCGTCGTAACCGTCGATTCTCTCCCCTACGAAGTTGTATGTCGAATAGTACCTGATTTCAAGAATCGCATCCGGCACCGCCTCCGCAAGCGCGACAAAGCCATCACGTCCGCCACACACGCGCCGATTCGCGCACCCCGCCATCGTGCAGACGGCGGCAAGCATTGGCATGACTATCGCAAATCGAATCATTGTCGAGGAGGGACGGCTCGGTCAGTCGAGGATGCCCTTGGACGGCGGTTCGGATTCGTCCCACCAGCTGCCTTTCGACGATGAGATGCGGGCGATCGGCTTGGTGGTGAGTTGCTTGCCCTTGGCGCCGGCGTTGCGGATCGCGACGACATCCTGCTTCTCGGCTTTGCCGGTCGACGGATTGGTGCGCAACACCTGCTCCTTGGGCAGAAAATGCTGCTGGTGGATGCGCTGGTTCTTCGCCGGCTTGAATTTGACGTAGATCGTGTCGGGACACCCCTCTTGGAAGAATAGCAGCTTCGATTTCGGCTTCTCCGGGGCGAGGCGGTAGTCGCGGTTGCGTATTAGCCCGCCGAAGCGGAAACGCTTGATGTAGCTGAAGCCGTAGCCGCCCTCTTCGTATACGCAGACGAAATCGCGCGTATCGCGGTCTTTCTCCTGGTTGTAGCGCAAGACGGTCAGAAGATCCTTGTCGACGAAAATCTTTTCCTCCGGCTGGACCTTCCTGAAACGTCCGTCCTTCCAGACCAGAATGAGCTCGTCGAGCGACGAGCATTTGAAAAGTTCCTCTCCGTTGCGCAGGCCCGAACCGATGTAGTTGTTTTCCTTGTCCCACTTCAGCGTAAGTTCGGACGCGGTTATGGCTCTCACGTCGACCTGCTTGAATGCGCCCGACTCTATCTTCGTGCAGCGAGGATATTTTTTGGCGTACTCTTTCGCGAGCGACTTCAGGTATTTGACGACGAAGGCGCGAAGATGGACGATATTGTCGTTTACCTGCGCCTCCTCTTTCTTTATGGCGTCGATCTCTTCGCGGTTCTTGTCGATGTCGAACTGCGAAATCCTGCGTATCTGCAGTTTCAGCAGACGTTCGACATCCTCTTCGGAGATCGTCTTGCGCCTGAGCTGCTTCATGTACGGCTTGAAGCCGTCGCGGATGGCGTTGCGCACGCCTTCGAGAGTCTTCTCCTTCTCGATGAGCTTGTAGATCCGCTCTTCGATGAATATGCGCTCGAGGGTGCGGGCGTGGAAGAGATCGTCCAGTTCGCCGAGGCGTATCTCCTGCTCGCGGCGGGTGAGATCCATTAGCCGGTCGGCGTTTCTGCGCAGAATCTCGCTGATCTTCATCAGCTTCGGCCGCCCATCGTCGAGCACGATCGGGCGCGAGGCTATCGACTTTTCGCAGTTCGTGAAAGCGTAGAGCGCGACCAGGGTCTTTTCTGGCGAAGCGCCGGCCTGCAGCTCGAGCTCGATGCACACCTTCTCGCTGGTGAGATCGTGGAGTTTTCTGACGGCGAGTTTTTTCTTTTTGATCGCGTCTTCGATCGACGCCGATATCGTATCGGTGGTCTCTCCCCACGGCAGCTCGGTGATGACGAGTTTGCGCTCGTCTTTCTCGACACGGGCGCGTATCTTGATCTTGCCGAGCCCGTCGTCGTATTCCGAGACGTCCATCACGCCGCCGAGCTGGAAATCGGGATAAAGTTCGAACGGCTTTTTCTGGATAAGCGCGATTTCGGCCTCGAGAAGTTCGATGAAGTTGTGGGGCAGGATCGAGGTCGAGAGACCGACGGCGATACCGTCCGCCCCGAGCATGAGCAGCAGCGGCAGCTTCGAGGGCAGAAAGACCGGCTCTTCCCTTCTGCCGTCGTAGTTCGGCACGAAACTCGTGGTCTTCGGATTGAACAGATGCTTGCGCGCGAGGTCGGTCAGCCGGCACTCGATATAGCGCGTGGCGGCGTGGGGCATGCCGGTGTAGAGGGAGCCGTAGTTGCCCTGCCCGTCTATGAGATATCCCCGCCCTTCTCCCCAGAGCTTGTTGGCCAGAACCACGATCGCGTCGCCGATCGACGCGTCGCCGTGGGGATGGTACTGCATCGCATGGCCGACGATGTTGGCGACCTTGGTGTACCTGCCGTCATCCTTCTCCCACAGCGAATGCATTATGCGGCGCTGCACGGGCTTGAGTCCGTCTTCGATCGCCGGAATCGCGCGCGAGCAGATCACGTAGGCGGAATACTGGCGGAAGTTGAAGTCGAAAAGCTCCTTCATCGGTCCGGCCCCGGTAAGCCCGAGCTCTTCGCTCTTCGGCGGAGCCGGCGGGGTCTTCGCCGCTTTGGTCTTGGCCGGCTTCGCCTCCGCGGCGGCCGCTCCGCCGTCTGCGGCCGCTCCGTCCGGCGCCGATCCCGCCCCGGCGAGCGCGAAGAGGTCGAGGTTGTCGAACATGCTTGGAGGTTGTTTGTCTTTCTCAGATTGTTTGCGGCCCGGACATGAACGAGCGGGCGTTGGCGTGGCAGATTGCGAGCGCGAGGGCGTCGGCGGCGTCGTTCTGCGGCAGGGAGTCCAGAGCGAGAAGCGTCTTGACCATGCGCTGGACCTGCGCTTTTTCGGCCATGCCGTTGCCGCACACCGCCATCTTGACGCGACGCGGTTCGTATTCGCAGATGGGTTTTTCCGCTTCGGCGCCGGCGACGATCACCGCCCCGCGCGCCTCGCCGAGAACCATCATGGTGTTGGCGTTCTTGCCGTAGATCACCTTCTCCACCGAAATCACGTCGGGGTTCCACCGCGCGATGAGACCGGCGATCGTGGAGTGGATGTTGAAAAGGCAGCGCGAGAGCGGCAGTTTGGGTCCGTTCGGGATATTCCCGTACTCGAGCGCCGACATCCTGCTGCCGGCCGTTTCGACGATCCCGTAGCCGGTAGACCGGAGCGACGTATCTACACCGAGAATTCTCACAGCGACGAAACGAGAGGATCGAGAGCGGCGATGTCGAGCGTCTCTGCGGCGCCGGCGTCGACGGCGGCCGAAAACGCCGGATCAACCGGCAGTTGCGCCGTGAAAGGAATCGAGAAGCGCTTGGCGAGTTCGTCCGAGCGCGGCTCGCCGAACGGGAAGACCTTCTTGCCGCAGCCGGGACATTTCATGAACGCGAAATTCTCGACGAGTCCGACAACCGGCTTGCCCATCATTCCGGCCATTCTGACCGCCTTCGCGACGATCATGCCGACCAGTTCTTGCGGCGACGAGACGACCACGACGCCGTCGACGGGCAGCGACTGGAACACGGTAAGCGGCACGTCGCCGGTCCCCGGCGGCATGTCGACGAAAACGACGTCGAGATCGCCCCAATGCACGTCGCTCCAGAACTGCTTCACCACGCCGGCGATCACCGGCCCGCGCCACACCACCGGCTCGGTCGCCTCTTCGACGAGCATGTTCAGCGAAATGATGCGTATCCCCGCCGTCGTCACGGCCGGCTCGATTCCGTGTTCGCCCTGGCGCGCGCCGGGAGCGATCCCGAAAGCGAGCGGTATCGACGGACCGGTTATGTCGGCGTCGAGTATGCCGGTTTTCAGTCCCTTCTTCGCGGCGGCCACGGCGAGCATGGACGTCACGAAACTCTTCCCGACGCCGCCCTTGCCGCTGGCGACCGCGATCACCTTGCCCACTTTCGAAGCGGCGTTAAGCGGAACCGCGAAAGCGTTCTTCGCCCCGGAGCAGCCTTTGCCGCAGCTGGAACATTCGTGGGTGCATTCCTCAGCCATTTTCCATCTTCCTTTTCCTGTATTCCTTCATTATTTCCACTCCCGCCGAAGTTCCGATCCGCGTCGCGCCGGCAGCTATCATCGCTTCGGCGTCGGCGAGCGTGCGGATACCCCCCGAAGCCTTTACGCCGAGACTCGTCCCGACCGCCTTGCGCATGAGCCGCACGTCTTCCACCGTCGCGCCGCCCGAGCCGAAGCCGGTCGAGGTCTTGACGAAATCGAAACCCGCAAGATACGCCATATGGCACGCCTCGATCTTCTCGTCGTCGGAAAGATTGCAACATTCGATGATCAACTTGGTGACGATCGACTTGTCGAACATTTGCAAGAGAAACTCGTATTCTTTGAACAGCCTTACGGCATCGGAGCGGAATCGGCCCGTATTCATCGCAAAATCGAATTCCCGCACGCCGGCGGCCCGCATCGTTTCGATCGCCAGCGACTGCTCGATCGTCAGATCGCAACCGAGCGGAAATCCGACGACCGTGCACGTCTTGACGCCGCTGCCTTTGAGTTTCTTCGCCGCCAACGCGGCCCAGCACGGATGCACGCACACGGAAGCGAATCCGAAACGCTTCGCCTCGCGGCAGAGTTTCGCTATATCGTCCGCCGTCGCCTCCGGCTTGAGCAGCGTGTGGTCGATATACTTGGCTATGTCTACAGTTTTCATATTTTCACAATCGGCATTATATCACTTTGCCAGCTTGATTTCAATCGGCACGAACACATCCGGCGAATCCGCCCGCTTGACGATGCGATCGGCGTATTCGTCGCCGTAGTAGCGGTCGGTGTCGGTGCGGTCGCGGCGGCCGTTGTAGCGCCTGAAGGCGTCCAGCCAGCCGTCGAAGAAACCTTTCGGACGGTCTTTCGCCGGCCGCCCCGAAGATCCGAAGCCTTTTCGCGAGAGATACATGATCGCCGCGCGTACGTTGCCATCGAGCGTCCCTTCGTTGCGCTTCGACGGCTTGGAGAGCCCGACGAGCTTCTTCTCGTCGCCCCAGTCGCCGGGCACGTTCACCTGCTGGGGATCGGCCGCCCACGCCGCCTTGGAGCGCGCGCCGTTGCCGCCAGATTCCTCGATCATGTGCGATTTCACCAGCGCCGGCGTAAGATCGGCTATCTTCGAGGCCTGCTGCACGGTTCCGCCGCACCAGCCGGCCTTGTCGGCGTTGAATTCGGCCACCATGCGCGCGATCAGTCCGTCATGCATCTGGTAGCGGTCGTCTTCGAACCCTCTGAACACCGGCACGTTTTTCGCCTTGCCTGCCGACGCTCGCGGAACCGCGCGCGCTTTCGTCTCTTGCGGGAACCATTTCGCTATCCACCGTTCGATCGCGTGCACGGTCTCGAGTTCCTCGTCGGTGACGAAGCGCCGGTCGATGTACAGTTCGCCGCGAGCGTCGAAGGCGAAGTCCGGCAGTATCGAAGTATCGATGACGTATCGCTGTGAGCCGCTCGGCGGCACCTCGGCAACGCCCTTCTTCGCAAGTTCCGCCGCATGCGCGGCCTCGCGCTCGCCGGCGCGGATATGTATCTCGATCGCCTCGGCCGCAAGCGGCAACAGTTCGGCGAGAGCCTCCATGTCTATCTGCAGATGCGTCTCGGCCGACGCCGCAAACGCCTGCACCAAAACCGCGGCCGCGACCGCCAGCCGTCCGTTCATATTCTTCTCCTCCTTGCGAAATTCCTCAGCCCCGCCAGCAAATCCGGCATCGCCGCCAGCGCGCACAGCCCGTAGACGGCCACGCCGGAAACCACCAGAATCGCGAGCGACAAGACCGCGCCGGTTCCGGACAGCCGCCGCGAAAGCCACACCAGCGCCGCCCCCATCGCCACCGAAGCGAGCAGAATCTTGCCGACCGGAACGACGAGCTTGCGCAATCCCAGCGAACCGGAACCGCGCCGGGCGCAGACGGCGAGAATCGTGCAACCGAGCGCCGCGCAGAACACGGTCGAGGCGGCGAGACCTACATGCCGCCATTCGACCGGCAGCAGCCAGATTGCGAGAATGTTCAAAGATGCGTTCACGCCGACGGTCGCGACAGAGACGCGAAGCGGAGTTTTCATGTCGTTCTGGGCCTGAAACCACGGAACGAGCGTCTTCTGGAAGCCGAAAAACCCCAGCCCGACCGCGTAGACGCCCAGCGCCCGGGCGACACGCACCGTGGCGAGCGCATCGAAATCACCGCCTTCGTAGATCACCTTCACCACGGCCGGCGCAAGCACGAAAAGTCCGGCCGCGGCTGGAATCATGACGAAAAGCAGCGACTTGACCGACGAGAGCAGCGTCTCGCGGGCGGCGGCGACATCGCCGCGCGCGAACAGCCCGGAGAAAGTCGGCAGCAGAACGGTTCCGAATGCGACGCCGACGACCCCGAGCGGAAGATCCATCAACCGTTCGGCATAGCCGATGACTCCGGCCGCCCAGTCGCTGGCAAGCTGGGCGAGGACGGCATCGAGCATGTAGTTGACCTGTATCGCCCCCGAACCGAGCGCCGCGATCGCCATGTTGCGCCACACCAGCTTCACCTTGCCGTCGCCCCAGCCGGAGAACGAAGGCTTCGGCGACACTCCCGCGCGCCGCATGCACGCGAACATGAAAACCATCTGCAAAGCGCCGGCGAAAAGAATCGCCGCCGCGACGAGCTTCACGCGCAATGCAACCGGGAAGCCGGGAAAAAACGAGAGAAACGCCAGCGCGAGAATCCACACCGCATTGAGCAGCGCCGGCATGAAACTCGACGCCTTGAAGCGCCCCATCGCGTTCAACACGCCCATGCCGAAAGCCGCCGCGCAGATGAAAACCATGTAAGGCAGAAGCATCCCGACCAGCGAAACCGCCAGGCGCGAGCGCTCCGAACCGGCGAACGGCGAAAATACGCACAGGGCGGACATCGAAAGGACGACGATCGAGCAGAGCATCAACACCGCCATCGTCAACACGGCGCGGGCGAGCCGCGAAGCGCGCTCGACGCCGTTCTGCGCCAGCTCCCCGGCGAAAACCGGCACGAACGCCGCCGTCAGCGCACCCTCGCCGAAAAGCTTGCGGAACATGTTGGGAATCGCGAACGCGAGCGCAAACGCGCTCTGCTCCATCCCCGCGCCGATCAGCCGCGACTGGAACATCTCGCGGACGAGCCCCAGCACCCTGCTCAGCATGGTGAACGCACCGACCGTGAACGTGTTCTTCAGAATGCCCATCGCTACCTGAAACAAATCCTGTCGATCAGACTCTCGAAACTCTCGCGCCCGGAAAGAATCTCGATCGCGATGCGCAAATAGAGGCATTTCACCGGCGACGTCTCCAGCCGGGGAAATCGCACCGCATCCTTCTCGGTCGTAACCAGAGCGTCCGAACCCATGTCGGCGGTGCGGTTGAGCGCGTAGAGTATTTCGGACGGTTCGTAGCGGTGGTGGTCGGCGTAGCGCTCGCACCAGACGACCTTTGATCCCAGCGCGCGCAGCGAGTTCTCGAAGCCCTTCGGCGAGGCGATGCCTGACAGCGTGCACACCGTCTTGCCCGCCAGCCACGAAAGCGGAAATTCCGCACGGCTCCACACGTCTTTGAGCGACTTCGGAACATGGTTGCACTCGACGATCTCGGCGACGGGATTGTGCCGGCGTATCTCTTCGCGCACGGCCGACACGTCGCCACGGCATTTCGTGAGAAAGATTATGTCCGCGCGCTTCAGATGGCGCACCGGCTCGCGCAGGATTCCGCGCGGCAGCATATGGCCGTTGCCGAACGGATTCGTCGCGTCGACGAGCACGACCTCGACAGAATGCTTTAGCCGCTGGTACTGGAAGCCGTCGTCGAGAATCAGCGTATCGCATCCAAGCCGTTTCACCGCGTAGCGGCCGGCCTTCACGCGGTTGCGGTCGACGATCACGGCGACGCCGGGAAGATTCGACGCGAGCATGTACGGCTCGTCGCCTCCGATCGTCGAATCGAGCAGCACCCGGCGGCCGTCGGAGACCACGAGCGGTTTTTCGACGACCTGCGTAAACACGCGCCGCCACCACGGCGCCTATTTTCGCCGGTATCCGCGCGAAAGAATCGCCACTTTGCGCCCGTTCGCCGCCAGAGTGCGCGCGAATACTTCAGTTACCGGCGTCTTTCCGGTTCCGCCGGCGGTCACGTTGCCGATCGAAATCACCTGCACACCAAGCGGAAAACGCTTCAGAAGACCTGTCCGGTAGAAGAAATAGCGTATCGACACCGTCATCGCGAATGCGCGGCTGGCGAACTTGAGAAACCCCAGCAGCAGCCTCACCGGAAACGGCTGGTTGGCGTCGGCGCCCTTCTCCTGGATCAGCTTTACGAGATAGCGCTCTAGACGCTCGATTCCGTTCTCTCTCGCTTTTCGCATCCTGCAATCAATCTCCGAACGGCGAACCGGACGCCGGCCCGAGCGCGCGCAGGTAGACGAAGAAACCGAAGCGCCAGTCGTCGTCGCGCTCCGATCCGTCGATTCTCGTGTATTCGTTCTCGTACGAGACGCTGAAGCGGAAACCGAGGCAATCCGTGCGAAGGTCGAACCACGCGCCTACTTCGTCGAGCTCGGCCTCGCGGCAGTCCCAGCGCAGATACGGGCTCCACGCCAGCGCATCGCAGAAATCGTGCTCGCATCCCGCCTCGACATACTGGAAATGCGCACGGTTGAAATCGTCGTTCTTCATCGTTTCCGGATCGTAGGCGGTATGGGAGTAGTCCCACCAGCGATGGTTGCGCCCGAAGCCGGTGACATAGTAGTCGAAATCCCTGTCCAGACGGTGCTTCCAGATCAGCGACGCGTAGGCGAGCTTGTCGTTCTCGGTGTCGTATTCGGCCCGCGCGCCGAGCATGACGTCCTTCGCCGGCGTCCAGCGCGTCCTGACGCCGGGAACCGCGACCGCGCCGTCGTGACCGTAGTTGGGGTCGCGCGGATGCTTGACGAGACGGTGGTAGCGATCTCTGCCGATGAAGGAGGTGTCGTTCAGCTGCACGGCGGAGTAGACGTCGAAATCGAAAACAGCGCGGGAGCCGCCGCGCCCGTCGATTTTCCGGAAGGCATTGCGCAGACCGGGAGTGACGCCGTACCACGAATACGGCAGATTGCGGCTGCGGCCGGCGAACTGGTCGAGCCAGTCGGAACTACCGTCCACGCCGTCGAAGACGTACGGACGCGAACCGCGGCGCAACCCGGAATACGACGCCTCCTGCGCAAGCGCGTCGAAATACGGCTCGACTACATGGCGCAGACCTTCGGAAACGTCAGCCGTTCCCCTTGCAGCAAACGTGACACCGCCCTCGACGATCGAACGCCAGATTTCGCCGGCCTCGCCCGCTCGCGACACGCCGCCGGCGACGGTTTCGCCGGACTCGCTCCAGAACGTCCCGCGATAGCCTACGCGCGGAACTGCCGAGACAACGTCGCCGATCTTGAAAGGAAGCGCGATGCGGTGGTACGTATCGAACCGGAAAGCGTTGTAGTTCGCCCACGGGCCGGGATTGTACCGGAACGGCAGCGCAGTGTCGCGGTCGCCGTATTTGGCGTAGTCGCGGTCGAGATATCCGAGCCGAGTCTGCGACTCGTAGGTTGCGCGAGTGCCGAAAACCGGCGACGGGTGGAAATCGAAATACGCCTCGGGAAGACGCGCCACGCCGCTGCGGAAATCGTTGAGCGGACCGGACACTCCGACGCCGAAGGCAAACGGATTTTCCGCATGCTCCCAGAATACCACATTGCGCTCGCCGTCATCGAAGCGGTTGGCGACGCCGAAAGACGACTTCTTCAGAAAATCGCGGCGGAATGCGAGTCGCTGTAGTAGGCGGCGGCAAGATGCAACGCGTCGCGTTCGGTGAGGTCTGCATGATGCTCGAGAGAAATCGCATAGCGGTCGCCGGGAACCTCGCTTCCCCAGTTGCGGTAATTCCAGTGCCGGCGGTCGCTCCAATGCCTGTCGTAGCGGTCCTCATTCTCGTCCCAAGCGTAGTAGACCTTGAATTTCCCGCGTCCGAAATCGCCGAGCTGCCAATTCAACGCCTGGCCGAGCGCGACTCCGTTCTTGTGCCGCCAGTCGAATCTGGTGTTTCCGGAAAGCCCGAGTTCGCCGGGGTCGTACCCGCCGTACAGCCCGTACACGTACTTGGTCATGAGATACGCCCCCCAGCGTCCGGTGTAGCCGGGCATGACGCGCAAACCGTAGTCGGTATCCATCGGATAGTACCAGTACGGGAACCACAGCACGGGAACGTTGAACATCCTGAGCCACGCATTCTTCAGGATGACGTGTTTTCCGGCGCTGTAACGGACCTCTCCCGACAGCCGCCAGTGCAGACTGTCCCAATCGTTCGTGCATGTCGTCACGCTCGTCGGATCGGAGAATTCGTAAACTCCGTCCGCGCTTTTCGTGATGTATTGGGAGCGCAGGCTTACCGGGCTTGCGACGGCGCAAACGTTGCCGGTGGCCGCCATCGCGCCAGTGACGCGGTCGGCGACTATCCGGTCGGCGGATATCTTGAGCTCCTCGAGGGGCTCCGCAAATACGGCTCCGGCGGCGATTGCGCCGGCCGCGAACATGGTCAACCGTTTTTTCATGACTGCGAGTACAATACCTGCGATGTGGCCGCGTCCAATATCGAGAACGCCTCGGGGTGGCGGTGAAGTTCCGAGACGAAAGTGAGCCGGGTGCCGAAATTCTTCTGCAGATCGGCGAGAACCTGCGCGTCTTCGGTGCGCAGACGCTGCATCACCTGCGGCGCGACGATGATCTTCGGCTCGAAAGGCTTTCCGCCCGCCTCCGCCTCGCGGAGCAGGGAAATGAGCCGGCGCTGGATTTCTATCGAGATCGCTAGCGGGGAACGGACGACTCCGTGCCCATGGCAGTACGGGCAGGCGGACGTCAGCATCGAGAGGATAGACTGGTCCTGGCGCTGGCGCGACATTTCGAGCAGGCCGAGTTCGGAAATCTCCAGCACGTTCGTCCGCGCCCGGTCGCGCTTGAGCGCCTCCTTCAGCGCACGGCAAACCTCGCGCTGGTGCTTGCGGCTCTTCATGTCGATCAGATCGAGCACGACAAGTCCGCCGATATTCCTGAGGCGCAACTGCCGGGCGACTTCGTCGACCGCCTCGAGATTGACCGCGAGAATCGCGTCTTCCTGGCTCCCGTTGCCTTTGTAGTGCCCAGTGTTCACGTCCACCGCAATCAGAGCCTCGGTCTCGTCGATCACGAGATAGCCGCCGCTTTTAAGGGGAACCTGCCGGGCGAATGCCTCGTGGAGCTGGCGCTCGATTCCGTAATGGTCGAAGATTCCGGTTGCTCCGTCGTAGCGGCGTATCTTGCCGCGCGCCCGGCGGGTTATCATGCCGGTGATCTCGCGCATCGTCTCGAAACTCCGGGCGTCGTCGATGACGATCGAATCGACATCTTCGGTCAGCCAGTCGCGGACCACCCGTTCGCAGAGATCTGGCTCCTGGAAGATGCAGCACGGCGTCCTGAGCCGCTTCACATTGGACTGCATCTCGTTCCATATCGAAAGGATGTTGCGCAGATCGCGGGCAAACGCCCGCGCGCTGGCTCCGGCGCCGACAGTACGCACCACGATGCCGACATTGTCCGGCAGCGGCAGACGGTCCACGATCTTCTTAAGCCGCTTGCGCTCGTTGCCGTCGCAGATCTTTTTGGACACTCCGCGTATGCGGGTTCCCGGCATCATCACCAGATAGCGTCCGGGAATCGACAGGTTGGCGGTTACGCGCGGACCTTTCGTGGAGATGGGGCCTTTGGTCACCTGCACGATGATTTCCGATCCCGGCGGAAAACGCTTTGCGATCTCGGCGTCGGAAAGCCGGTTGCTTTTCTTGCCTCCCTTGGGCTGGCGGTCTTTGCGGGAATCGTCGTCGTCGAGTAGCGAATCCGCGTCGGGAATCATGTCCCAGTAGTGGAGAAACGCGTTCTTCTTGAGCCCGATGTCCACGAACGCGGCCTGCAGGTCGTTTTCGAGATTCTGCACCCGCCCCTTGAACACACTGCCGACGAGACGCTCCTCCTCCTGGTGCTCGACCATGAATTCCTCGAGCCGGCCGTTCTCCAGAACCGCGACGCGCGTCTCGAGCTTTTCGACGTTTACTATTATTTCACGCTTCAGTTTTGAACGTTTGAGCCATCCTAGCAGATTCATTTTGTTGTTTCCCTTCCGTGTATGGACACGCTTTGAACGAGGCCGAGCCCGGACATTGCCGTCAACAGGAACGTCCGCCCGGCGGATATGAAAGGCAGCGGCAGTCCGGTTATCGGCACCATCCCCAGCGACATCGCTATGTTCACGAAAAAATGCGCGAACAAAAGAGCGGTGACTCCGAGCGCCAGAAGACGTCCGCAGCCGTCGGTTGAAATATGCGCCGTCCACGCGCACGAGAGCAGCAGAAGCCCTGCGAGCGAGAGCAGCGCGATTGATCCGGCGAAGCCGGTTTCCTCCGCGTAGACGCAGAAGATGAAATCGTTCATCGAAATCGATTCGGGCAGATACTTGAGCATATTCGACCTCGCCTTGCGCAACCCCCTGCCGGTAAGCCCCCCCGAACCGATCGATATCTTCGCCTGCCTCAGCGTATAGCCGGCGCCGTGGATGTCTTCCTCGGGGAACAGGAAAACCCTTACCCGCTTTATCTGGTGGTCTTTTAGCGGCACGAACTTCATTATCGCTTCGCGGCGACCTGGCGGTGCGCCGGGACGCTCCGCCTCATAGACCAGCCCGAGCACTGCGACTGCGGCGACCGAAAGCGTCAGCAGAACGGCGACGAGTCCGCGACGCCAGACGCGGGCGGCGAACAGCATGAGCAGAACCGACGGAATCAGC
The DNA here is from genome assembly GCA_017959645.1 of Kiritimatiellia bacterium. GTDB lineage: Bacteria > Verrucomicrobiota > Kiritimatiellia > RFP12 > UBA1067 > UBA1067. Next base: position 17,869 of record JAGDAE010000267.1, on the reverse strand, counting down.
ACAAGCGTCGTTCCGAGATCGGGCTCGAGCAGAATCAGGACGCACGGCAGTGCCAGCATCGCCGCACCGGCGGCGAATCCGCCGAATCCAGTCCGGATGCTCTCGAACAATCCGTCTCCTCCGTACATCCGCGCGACGGCGCAGATCACGCAGAGTTTCGATATTTCGCTCGGCTGAAAAAACCACAGCCATCTCCTGCCACCGTAGACCGTAGACCCGAACGCGAGAACCGCAACGAGAACCGAGATCGCGAATACATACATCGGGACCGCCGTCCAGGCCAACAGCCGCCGGTAATCCGAAAACGCAAGCGCAAAGTAGACGACCAGACCGAAACCGGCGGTGGCCAGATTCGAGACCCACATTTCGCGAAACACTTCGCCGGTTCTCGCCTGGCCGGCGGAATGGATCGCGACCGTGCCCAAGGCGATCAGGCAAAGCATCGACAGGAACGAAATCCAGTTGAAACGCGCGAGTTTAGCCATCGCCGAACACCCGTTTCAAGATTGCATCGACCTTCGGCGCGGTCGTACCGCCGCCGGAATCGCCGTTTTCAATCACCATGGCTATCGCGAACGACGGGTTCTCCGCCGGCGCGTAGGCGATGAACCACGCATTTTTCCTCCGGCGCTCGCCCTTGCCGACCTCCGCCGTGCCCGTCTTTCCCGCGACTGCGACCGGAACCCCCTCTCCGCCAAGTCTACCGGTTCCGCCGTCGACGACCATGCGCATCCCGTCGCGCACGACCGCGAGATCTTTCTCCGCAAACGGCAGTTTCGTCCGCTCGACCGGAATTTCGAGATTGAGCCGCGGCAGCACGAGATATCCGGTTCCAATCGCTCCGGCGACTCTTGCCATCTGCAGAGGCGTGGTTAGCAACATGCCTTGACCGATCGACATCTGCACAAGATCGCCGTAATACCATTTTTCACGGTACGTCCGCATCTTCCACTGCGCGTCGGGAACAACTCCGGCGGCGTCGACGCCGAGATCAAGCCCAGTTTTCGATCCGAGCCCGAACGCTCTGGCGGCGGAGACGAGCGCATTCGTACCGATGTCCGCCCCGAGATTGCAGAAGAACGTGTTACAGCTCTCTTTGATCGCGTGCCGGATGTCGAGAAGTCCATGACCCCACCGGCGCGCGCAACGCAACTGCATCGACCCGTATGCGAACGCGCCCGTGCATTCGTACTCTGCGTCTTCCGGATAGCCGGCCTTGAGCCCGGCCAGCGCTGTCACCGGCTTGAATGTCGATCCCGGCGCGTAGGATCCGCCGGAAGCGCGGTTCAGCAGCGGCTCGGCCGGATCGTCAGCATACCGGGTGTATAGTTCGCGCGAAAGCGTCGGCACGAAAGAATTGAGATCAAACGAGGGAGAACTAGCCAACGCCAGAACATCGCCGTTGCGGGGATCGATCGCCGCGCACGCACCGGTCTCCCCGGCGAGCTGGCGCTCGACCGCGAGCTGAAGGCCGATGTCGAGCGCAAGGCGCAGATCGAGCCCGTATTTAGGCTCCACCACGACTTTCGATTCCACCCGGTATCCACGGGAGTCCACGACGATGCGCGTCTCGCCCGGAACCCCGCGCAGATAACCATCGTAATAGCTCTCGATTCCGCTCCGCCCCTTCATTTCCTGTGCCGAATAGTGGTATCTCGATTCTCCGGCATCTGCCGTGTCGCGTCCGACATAGCCGATAACATGGGCCGCCGCAGAGCCGTACGGATAGCGGCGCTCGAACGTCTCCTCAATGGAAAAGCCGGGAAAACCCGGCTCGCGTTCGCAGAACTTCGCGAGCGTGGCGTCGTCGATGTCGCGCCACACGAACATCGGCATCGCAGGGGACTGCCTAACGTGCCGTTCGATGGCGCGATCGGTGATCGCAGGCCGGTACCCGACGGCAGAAGCAACCCTATCGATGGCACCAGTTATCCCGGACATCGTCGCGTTTCGCGTCGATCGCTTGAATTCGTCCGGAGTCAGCACGATCGAAACCGCCTTGCGGTTTTCGGCAAGAATATTTCCGTTGCGGTCGAGTATGCGGCCGCGTTCTCCGCCGGTAAGCACGCTTCGCACCGACTGCACGTCGCCGGCGTCGGCGTACCGGTCGGATTCCAGCACCTGGATTCCGTACAGCCGCACCCCGAGCGTAGCGAGCCCGATCGCAATCGCCAACGCGGTTCCGAGAACGGAAAAATCGCCTACCACAGGAGAACTATCGCTCATCGATTCCAGCCCTCCGCGCCGCAAACGACACAAAACATCCGACGGCGGCGACAGTCAGCGCGCCGATCGGCGCCGCAAGAAGAAGGCTCCCGAAAAGGTTTCCGGCGTGATTTCTGCTCCACGCGCAAAGCCACAGCAGATATGCGGGATACACGAGAACGAACAGAAGACGGCGCATCTCGCCCCAGTGCACGAGCGCGGCAGAGGCGAGGAAGAAAGTCGCGCTTGCTGCCGGGGGCAGCGAAGCGAGCGCGTCTTCGGCCGCGCCGGCGGCGATGGCGGTCACCGCCCACGAGGCGACATTCCAGCGTGCCGCAGCAACCATGGCGACCGACAGCAGCAACGGGAATCCGACGCCGGCGAATTTCGGCAGCAGCTCCTCGAGGGCGCCGAAGACGGCGAGAACCATGACGACAAGCGCCAGTCTGGCCGCATCACTTTTCATAGCGTATAAACACATCCTCCAGCGCGGAAAAATCGACCGCCGGCTCCACTTCCCCCTCGCGGGGAGACGAATCCTCCCCGGCGACGGCGCGGACAAAATATCCGACCGGAATCCCCTTGGGGAAAACGCCGCCGTACCCGGAGGTCGAAACTGCCGCGCGCGGCTGAACACCGGCGGCGTCTTTGAGATGGCGTATCGACAACCGCTCGCCGCTTCCTCCGCAGAGTATCCCGTGGCGGGACGGGGAACCATCGACAATGCATGAAACTTTGCACCGTTCGTCTGTCGCGAGACGCACCTCGGCGGTATGCGGAGTAACCGAGACGACGATTCCGACGAGGCCTTCGGGCGAAACCACGGCGGCGTCGACGCAAACTCCGGATAGCGAACCCTTGCCGACCCGTATCGCCTTGCCGGAGCCGGCGGCGGGGCCGCCGGCCGAAAGCACTTCGGCCGGAATCCACGTCCACGACTTCGACTGCGCATATCCCAGCGATTCGCGCAGCCGTGCGTTCTCCCGTTCGATCCGTTCGAAATCTCCGTTCTTCAGCGCCAGCGCGGCCAGCTCGCGTCTGAGACGGACGTTCTCCGCCTGCGCCGAGGCGGCGTTCCACATCCCGGATACGCGCGACCACACTTTGTCGAGAAAAGTCCGTTTCGCGCGCTCGACCGGGTACACCGCCTCGACCGGTATCGACGCGGAGGAACACCACACCGCCGCCGCCGCGATCGCGGCGGCGAGCACCAGATATGTTCCGTTTGTGCGTTCTTTCATTCCGGCAAATCCCCGTTTCGCAGCGGATTCGCCGAAGACTCCTTACGACACCTTTTTGTTCCTCGCGAGGAAGTCAAGCTCGTTCATCACTACACCGGTTCCTTCCGCCACCGCCGAAAGCGGATCTTCCGCCACGACGACCGGCAGACCGGTCTGATCCATAAGAAGCTTGTCGAGACCTCTGAGCTGCGAGCTGCCGCCCGAAAGCACGAGGCCGCGATCCACGAGGTCGGCCGCAAGTTCCGGTTCGCATTTGTCGAGCGTAGACCTTACCGCGTCCACGATCTGTCCGACCGGTTCCTTGAGGGCGTCCCTCACTTCCTCCGAGGTTATCGTCAAAGTCTTCGGCAACCCCGTCACAATATCCCTGCCTTTTATCTCAAGACGTTTTTCTTCGCCCAGAGGATAAGCACTGCCGATTTCGACCTTGGTCATTTCGGCCATGCGCTCTCCTATGAGCAGATTGTAGACCCGTTTCACGTGATTCTGTATGCAGTCGTCCATGGCGTCGCCGCCGGCCATGCGGGCCGAATAGCTGTGCACGATGCCGGCGAGCGAAATAATCGCCACCTCGCAGGTGCCGCCGCCGATGTCGACGATCATCGAACCAGCCGGCTCCGAAACCGGCAGACCGACGCCGATCGCCGCCGCCATCGGCTCCTCGATGAGAAAAACCTCTCCAGCCCCGGCGGCGTGGGCGGCGTCTTCGACCGCGCGCTTCTCCACTTCGGTTATGCCCGACGGCACCGCAATCACCATGCGCGGCTTGTTGTATTTCGAATTGTACCACCGCCTGGGGCACACCTTGTTGATGAAATACGCCAACATCGCTTCGGTTATGTCGAAGTCGGCGATAACTCCCGACTTCATCGGACGGATCGCGACTATATTGCCCGGAGTGCGTCCGAGCATTCTTTTCGCTTCCTCTCCGACTGCAAGAACGCGCTTCGACCCCGCTTGGATCGCAACGACAGACGGCTCTCTGAGCACGATACCGCGATCCTTCGCGTAAACCAGCGAATTCGCAGTACCGAGATCAATGCCGATATCGGTGGAAAACAACGATTTCAGTTTGTCAAACATCGCTATTCTCTTTCTTTCACAAATTTTTGGGGGTATTTTACCCTAATTGGCCGTTTTCGTCAATAGGGTCGGGGAAAAGTTTCGCCAGAATCTGTTCGGCCGGAGTGTAGGCCTTCTTGCGCGCATTGCAGTCTTTGCAGCACGGAACGCAATTTCCGCGCGTCGTTTTGCCGCCCCTAGAGACCGGAACGACATGATCAAGGGTGAGATTCGCCGCTCCGACGGCGCGATGGCAGTAATGGCACACCCCCTTGGCGACCTGTGCGCGCCACCAGTCAGTCTCCCTCAGCATGCGCGCCCGCTCGCGCTCGCGCTTCACATGGACCGGGTCGGGATTGAGATCGAGCCAGTCTTCCATCTCAATTTTCGCTGTAGAGCGATTCGAAATGGTAAGTCCCCGCTTCGAGTTCGCGCGGCTCGCTCTCGCCGGGGACGAAAACCGTCGCTCCGCAAGAAGGCGGTATCGTTACATCGAGAGAATACGTACCGCTGGCCGGATCCCAGTCGCTGACAACGGAGTATCTACCACGAATCGAATCGTACGAACCGGCGATTCTGGCCGTGCGCGGATCTGGCATCGGACGAACGACGGCGTGCTTCCATCCCGGCGCATCGCTGTCGAGACCGACGAGCTTTTTCCACACCCATTCTCCGACCGAGCCGAACACCCAATGGTTGAAGCTGTTCATGCTGGGGTTCTGGTAGCCGCGGCCGGCGACATACCCGTCCCAGCGTTCCCAAAGCGTGGTCGCGCCGTTTTCGATCATATAGCCCCAGCTCGGAACCGTCTTCAGGTTGAAGATTTCATTGGCGAGATCGTGGTGGCCGTTCTGCGAAAGTTCGAGCATCGCCCGGTGCGTGGCATGGATGCCGGTCGAAAGATGTCCGTTGTAGTAGTCGATGAGCGACACGAGCCGCTCGGTCATGGCCGCAGTCTCGCCGGCGTCGGCGAGGCCGAAATTGAGCGTTATAGCATAGCCTGCCTGGGTCTCTTGCGAAAGGATCCCGCCCGCGCCGACATACGCAGACCGGTAGGCGTCACGCACATACCGGGCGTATTCGCCGTATGCGGCCGCGTCGCCGTCTTTGCCCAGCGTTTGCGCGATTTTGGCGAGGGTCGCCGCCGACAGGTAGTGGAAAGCGGTGGCGAACATCTCTTTAGACATTTCGTTGTTGCCGGTCGGGTAGCCGTCGAGAATGAGCGTATCGCCGTTGAGCCATTCGCCGAAGTCGTTTCCGCGGGCATTGCGCCAGATCCCGTCGGGGTTGTTCGCCCTCACGTATTCCAGCCATCTTGCGCAGGCGTCGTACGATCGTTCGAGTTGCCTTCTGTCGCCGTACATCTCGTATATGCGCCAAGGCATCAGAAGCCCCACGTCGGCCCAGCCCGGGGCGGCATGCTGGTTGACCGTGTTTTCGCAAGGCGCATACACCGGGAACCTTCCGTCGTCGAGCTGGTCGTCGATCATCGACTGCTCCCATTTGCACGCAAACGCCGCCAGGTCCCTGTTCATCATCGCCGTCCACGAGAATTCGTAGAAATCCGCGCACCAACCCAGTCTCTCATCGCGCTGAGGGCAGTCGGTCGCGGTCGAAACCATATTGCCGCGCTGGTTCCAGTTTATGCAGTGGAACAGTTTCTCAACAAATTCGTTGGAGCTCTCGACCATGCCGGTCTCGGGAGACGCCGAAAACATGACAAGCGCCGTCGCGTCGTCGGCCGAAGGATTGACAAGCCCAGAAACCTGCGCGTAGCGATACCCGAAATACGTATGTTTCGTCTCGACGGTGCGCTCTCCGCCCGGCCATACGATATTGAACACCTCCATCGCCCCGCGCAGATTGCCACGGTAAACCGTGCCGTCGGCCTCGAGCATTTCGCCGAACCCGACGACGAGTCTGGTTCCGGCCGGCAAATCGGCGTGCAGACGAAAACCGCCCGCGATGTTCTGTCCGAAATCGAACACGTGCAATATGCCGCCTTGGTAATCGGCCGTGTGCACCGATTTCGCGTCTATCCGCTCTTCGCACTTGACCGGCTCGACGTTCTGGCCGACAAGAACGCTCGAGCCCAGATCCGCCGGTTCGTCGATTTCTTCTGCCGCCTGCCAGCCCGCCGAATCGAATCCGGCGAGATCCCAGCCCGGCTGCTCCCGTGTTCCGTCGTAATCTTCGCCGTAGTAGAGCTCGGCTCTGGTCACCGGCCCGTCGCCGCTCGTCTCCCACGACGAATCGGTTTTGACGAGCGTGCCGTCGTCCGTTTCAAGCACCGCCCTGAACACGTTGCGCCAGCCCGCGACGCCGTTGCAGAAAAGAAGAGGACTGCCGTACCATCCGGGCGCGACTTCGGCCGAGAGAACGTTGTCGCCGGCCTTCAAGAGCGGCGCTATGTCGTAGACTCGGTAGAAAACGCGCTTCTGGTAGCTTGTCCACTCGGGGGCGAGATAGCTGTCGCCGACCTTCACGCCGTTCGCGTAAAGCTCGTAGGTCCCGAGACCCGTGACCGCGATATGGGCGCTCGACGGAGCCGAGCCGAGAGTGAACTGTTTGCGGAATCTGCCCGCCGATGCGGCAGGCGCCGAAACCGTCGCGTTGCCGTCGTACGGCAGCAGCCTGCCGTCGGTGAGAAAAGCATTCTGCCACGCCCCGGCGTCGATCGAACTCGACGCAATCGCCTGGCATCCGCGCGAAACCACGCGTCCGGCGGCGATCACCTCGAGTTCGGCGACGGTGAACGCCTCCCAGCCGTGCGATTCAGAATCGAATTTCGTCACCACTACTCTGACGTATCTCGCGCCGGCCGTGTCGAAGTAGTGCGAGACGGCACGGGTCCGCGGATTGGGCTGGTCGGAGCCGGTGCCGTCGAATACCGTCCGCGCGTCGGAGAAATCGTCCATATTGGCCACTTCCAGGCGATAACGCAGAGGGAACAGGTACCCCGGCGTCATCGGAGCGTAGTCGTAGGGACAAGTCGGGTAGATTTTGATTTCGTCGAATTGCACCGTCTCGCCCAGATCGACCGCCACCCATTGCGGCGCAGGCTGGTTTAACGCCGAGTGGAAACCGTTGTGCGGCGTGAAATCCTCGGGCTTGCCTCCGCCGACGCCTATCCATTTTGCTCCGCGCCAATCGTCCGGTGCAAGAAGTCCCATCCGCCAATGGGCCGCCTCACTCCAGCTGGACGCGCTTCCGCCTCCGTCCCAGACGCAGACTTTCCAGTAGCAATCCATCTTCGATTCGAGCGGAACCCCACCATATTCGATGTGCGCGCATTCGTCGGACTCGACCTTGCCCGAATCCCAAAGGTCGGCATTGCCCGCCTCGAGCGCCTCGAGACTAGACGCCACTAGAACGCGATACGCCGTCTGTCTGGCGCCGTTGTCAGCGGAAGCGAGCTTCCAGTACAGCCTCGGCGCCGGCTCGTGGACCGCCAGCGGCTCGCGCAGATATTCGCATCTCAAATCGTACGTCGCGAGTCGGGCGTAGCTTCTCGCCGACCCGACTATGACCGAAAACGCCGCCAGCAGCCAAACTTTCATTTTCCGCAACGCTCCTCTATCTGACCAGGTCTTCGATGAAATCCCGGAATTGCGCAAAATCGATTTCGCCCGCGATTGCCTTGTCGCCGGAATATTTCAAAGCGATCTGCCCGAGATCGATCTTCCCCTCCCTGCCGAGCTTTCGCAGCTTCTTGGCCGCCTCGATTCCCTCGCACAGCATCGCCATGCGGTCGGACATTTCTCCGTTCGGCATCACGAGAAACGTGTCGCCCGGCGCCCAGTTGCCGTATGAAGCGTCTTTGTACGGGTCTTCCGGCCATGAATTCGCCGCCCAGCGCAGAAACCCGTCCAGCCCGACGAGCGCCGGATAGACGCCGACGTAGAACGCCTCGTTTATGTCGCTGGTCGTGAAAGTGTTCGGCCGTTCAGGCCAGCAGCAGACGTAGTAAGTCGTTACATAGCCTTTGGCGCGGCGTTCTTTCGCCTCTTCGAGAAACTCCGGCGTGACGAAGTTGAGTATCTGGCTGTAGCTGTCGATCGTTATCCCCGCGAAATCTGAAGGCATCCTGTTGCCGGCCATCGAGATTTTCATGCCCGGAGCCTTCTCCTGCACGAATCTCGCAATGACGGCGACATCTTCCGGCGAACGTTCGTCCATCGCGATGTAGGTATGGTCGAACCATCCTTTAGCTTTGAGATGCGCGGAGAAGTCGGTCAGAAACGCGCCCCAGTAGTCCTCGAACTCGGCGGTCCCGGGAACCGCGCTGCCCTTCACGGTGTTGCCGTCTTCGTCGACCCAGTCTACGATATAGCTCCACGGACACATCGTGTAGCAGGCGATGTCCGGGCCGATTCCGCATTTCTTGCCGAACGCGACGTATTCGTCGAAAAGCGAATAGTCGAACTCCCAGGTGCCGTCGTTTTTTCTGGTTCGCTTCACCATCGAATGGTAGCCGTCGTAGCACTGGTGGTTCCACGGCAGATCGACAAGCGTCGTCGTGAGGACGTTTACGCCGGCGCCGGCGAGCGTCTTCCACACCGGTTCCATTTTGGCGTAGTGTCCGGCCGAAAACGGCTCGACGTTGAAATATCTCGCGACCGCCCAGGGATGCTGCCAGAGATCGAGATAGTATTCGCACTGTCCGGGTTCCGTCCGGTCGGCGCTGGTGCAGCCGGCGAGCAACGCCGCGAAAAGAGCGAGATTTTTCATTTGCGCGAGACCGCTTTGACGTCCCAAGCCGGAATCTCCGGGAAGGTCAAAATCACCTTGCCGTCCTGTTCTCTCGTCTTCACCTCGCCATCTTCGCCGAGCAGCCTGAACGAGTTTCCGGACGACGCCGGCAGGGCGACTTCGAGATTTTTGGCGGTGTCGGCGGACATGTTGAACACTCCGACCAAGTCGCCGCGTATCCACAGCGCGGCACGGTGGTAGGAGCAGATGTACCCCATCCGTCCGCCCGCGAGCCAGTCGAACACGCGCTTCATGTGCATCGTCTTGTGGCGGAAGAACATGCGGTCGTACGCGAAGTATCCGTTCACGAAAACCCGCCCTCCGCGACGGTTTTCGTAGGTTCCCGACGCGCACGCCGCCCATTCGGCACCCTGCGTGTCGACGAGCCGCGTGGCCGCGAGCGCGCCTTCGCGCACCGGCTTGAGCGCGGTCGCGCGGCCGCCCCAGAAGCTCTGCCGGGCGTCGCGTATCATCCCGGCGTCGTTCCCGGCGAGAAAGTGCGGCAGCATCTGCTCGTACGCCCCGGCGTTGAACTCCCCGGCGATTTCGAAGCCGATGTCGTCGACCCTGCCGCGCGCGACCAGTACTTCGAGCGCGTCGCGGTCGAGATACACTCCGCGCTCGAACATCTTGTCGAGGTCGTAGTCGTTCATCAGCCACAGCGCATCCGCGTTCGGAGCGCAGACGAGCGCCTCGTCGAATCTGTGGGCCGGCGGGATGCCGCTCTTGAGCAGTTCGGAGCAGCTGAACTTGTCGGCGCCCAGAAACGGCGAACACGGCCCCGTGAACCAGCCGCCATGGTAGTTCTGCGCGGCGAAAAGATCGCGCGTGCGGCAGTCCCACACGCCCTGCGGTCTTCCCCTGCCGGCGGCGGCGGCGTATGCGTCAAGACGCGGACGGATCGACTCCAGATGGGCGGCGAGGGACGCGTTTACATCGACAGGATCGTTGGCGCAATAACCGAGGACGTTGTAGGCGGAGCCCATGCAGCCGGCCAGCGTGTAGACGAGAGATTCCGTTCCGGCCATGTGCTCGCTTTTGTTGAGGCGCTGGTAGTTGAAGTTTTCGATCTCGCACTCGACTTTGCATCTGCCGGAATCGGGAATGTACGCGCAGAGCCGCCCTATCGAATTCGCCTTGAGCAGAATCTGGTCTGGCGTCATGTCGTCGTAGACTCCCGCCCCGGGGCGCCAATACAGCGTGAAATTCTCTCCGTCAAGCGCGCGGAACTGCTCGGGGAAGGGATAGCCGTCGAAATGGCACTCGGTCTGCATCGTCCCGATCGTTATCGACGGATCCACGCCTCGCACGGTCTCTGCGATGTCGCGCAGAATGTCCGCGTGCAGCTTGCGGTTCTCCTGCAGGAACTGCAGCCGGCGCAGGGCGGACGCCCCCGGCTCGTCTATCCAGCGCTGGAACTCGACGAGATCGGTCGGGCAACCAAAGCGTTCCTTGAAGTATTCCATGCACACTTCGCAAAAGCACCCGACGACCGCTGGCGAATGGTAGCCGAGCCGCAGATCGTCGTCGGTCCAGATGAAGTCCGGGCCCGTCTGCGCCAGCATTTTGTACACCGGACGCACGTATTTCGCACGCCAGGCCTCGTCCCGCAGGCAGTAGTTGCCGGGAGCCACCGAGCCGTCGATCCCGGTGAAATGCTGCACGCCCTCGAGTTTCACGCCGTGTTCGAGATCCTCGTTGACGTGGCCCACCGTGCAGAGATGGTTGATGCCCACTTCATAGCCCATCTGTTTGAGCACGGGCATGCGTTGTTTCAGGAGCGCGCACTCTTTCTCCATCTCCTCGAACGTCGCCGGCACGTGGTATGGACACGTGAACAGCGCTATCTTGCCGGTTATGCGGTTGGTGGAGAAAAGCTCGACGAGTTTGCCGAACGAGTCTTCGTCCATCCAGGTCATCGGCAAAACCCTCCAGGTCACCGAAGCGCCGTGCCCGAGATCGGACATCGGCATCTCTTTTTCCGCCGCGGCGGCCGTGATGGCGGCGCACGCCGCCGATATCGCCAACAGTCTTGCCGTTCTCATTTTCATTCGCCTTTCGCTATTTTGATTTTGAAATCGCGTTTCTTGGGATCGTCGACCGTGAGTTTCGCCTCGCTGTCGTTCCATGTGAACACCGTCTCAGTGTATTCGCCCTTTTCGTAGCCGAAGCCGTCTCCGGCGTCTTCGTAGAGCGTGAAGGTTCCGTCTGCGCCGGGATATATCCGCACCTCGAGATCGTCCCACGGCTTCTCGGTCGCGTACTGCACGTCGGGACCGACCGGAAGAATCGTGCCCGCCCTGACGAACGCCGGTATCGTCGACATGGTCGTCGAGAGGGTGTGGGTCTTTCCTCCCTCGTACCGCTTCCCGGTCTGGTATTCGTACCAGACACCTTCGGGGAGCGTGACCTCATATGGCTTCGCCACCGAGAAATCGGTATCGTCGGACGCGATGAAGCTCTTTTCGTCCGTATAAAGCGCGTGCGTGATCGGCTGGACGAAGATCGAATCGCCGAAGAGATACGCGTCGGTGCGCCCATCGACGGGCATCATGAACGACTTTCCGTTTTTGTGCACCTGCCATGCGGTCGAGTATATGTAGGGCAGAAGTTCGTAGCGCATCTTGACCGCGTTGACGAGCGCGTCGTAGATCGGCTCGCCCTTCTCGCCGTAGGCGAAGAACTCGCGGATGATCGACGTCCCGTGGCTGCGCATCATCGGCAGAAAGACGCCGTACTCGACCCAGCGCGTGTAAAGCTCTCGCCATGCACGGTTTCCCGTCGGGTCCTCCATCTTCGCGTTGCGGTACTCCCACGCGCCGAAGCCGCCGAGGTCACAGTTCCACATCGGCGAACCGGTAAGCGAAAAGCCGAGTCCGCTCGATATCTGCGTACGCAGAACCGGCCAGTGGCTCATGATATCACCGCTCCACACGTTCGAACCAAAGCGGTGCTGACCGGGAAAGCCAGCACGTGTCAGAATGAACGGACGATGCTCCTTATCCTCGTCACGCTGATGCTCGTAGACGCCTTTGACGCACATGAACGGATAGGCATTCTTCACCTCGCGGAACGTGCAGCCGATCGCGGTCGGGTATTCGTAGTCGCCTTCTCTGTAGCGGTGATCGGTATCGGTCGCGTCCATCCACCAGTAATCGATGCCGAAATCCTTCAGGTTCTTCGCGTACTTCCAGAAGATATCGCGCGCTTCGGACGAAAAGCAGTCGTAGAGCTTGACCGCGAGCGGATAGTCCTGACGTTCGGGCCAGATGTGCACGAGCGCCGTGTTGGGAAACGTCTTGAACGGGAATAGAAGCCCCTTCTCCTCGAGTTCCCAGTAGGGCTTGGTCACCGGACCGAAATTCGGCCATACCGAGATCATCAGTTTCGCGTGAAGATCATGAATCGCGTCGATCATCTTCTTCGGCTCGGTATAATCAGGGCTGGTGAAATCGAGCGAGTTCCAGAACGGATTCGACCCCCAGTACTGCCAATCCTGAATAATGCCGTCCACCGGTATGCCGAGCTCACGGTATTTCGCGAGTGTATCGACAATCTCCTCCTGCGATTTATAGCGTTCGCGACACTGCCAGAAGCCGTAGCACTCCAGCGCGAGCATCGGCACGTCGCCCGTCAGAAGCCGCATCCCCTTTACGGTTCCGTCCAAATCGCCGCCGCTGATGAAATAGTAGTCGACGGCGTCGCCTATCTCCGACTCCATCGTCAGCGCCTCGCCGACCACGTCGCGGTACCATACCGGTCCGGTATTGTCCCAGTACACCGAATAGCCCTTCGACGAACAGAAATAGGGCATTCCGTTGCCGACGTTATCGACCATGAGCCGGTTGGTCGCTCCGCGCCGGTCGAGCTGGCCGTTCTGCCAGTCGCCGAGCCCGTATATCTGCTCGTCGTCCGCGATCAAAAACTTCTGTATGTTGACGAGCGCCTTCTTCCCGTTGTAGTGGACCTCGGGAAATTCGGCGGCGCATTTTTCGCCGAAGATCAGCTTCCCGCCGGCGTCGTGGAAAGAGACCGTCCCGCTCTGCGCGTCGAGTTTCACGACGAGCTCCGCGCTTCTCCATACTGCGCCGTTCTCGGTGCGTTCTTCTTCCGGCTGTGGATCCATCGGCTTCGCGGTCACGACCGGTATCGGCTTGTCTGGCACCGGACCGTAGCCCGGCGTCTTGGTTATCCGCACGATCGACGGCGAATAGAACTGCACATGTATCTGGCCTGCCGAGCAAATGCACGATGCGCAGGCCGAAAGCAGCAGAATCGGGATTCTGTCCACGGCGATCTTCCTTTCTTTCGTCTTCAAGGTGCTATTTCAAGGTATCCGGCCGGCGGAACCGCTACCGCGTTCAGTCCGCCGCCGAGTTCGAATTCCGCCGTCTTCTCCCCGAACGTGTCGAAAGCGGAGGTCTTTCGCGCGCCGCCGGCGTTGTCGAGGAAAATCCGCTCCGAAAGCGTCCCGTTCAATACGTACGTCTTTTTGCCGGCGGCGACGGGGGCCACCGTATTCTCGCCGTAGACCGCGGATACGTTCTCGTCCTTCCCGAAGCCCTCGACCAGCGGATAGCCGAGCTCTGGATTGTGCGCGACGAAACCGCCCCTCAAAAGCGCATCCTTGTGCCTGAGCGTGAAATCTATCCAGTTCGCCATCATGCGCAGATGTTCTTCGGGGGCGTTGCCGAGCACCACCGAATACTGCACGACGCCGAAGATCGAATCGATTATGTTCAGCGCCGCGCTCTGCGCCGTCTCGCCGAAATTCCACATCAGCATGTCCGAATGTACCGCCGTCCCGCCGGATATCGTCCGCAGATTCGCGATTCCCCTGCGGTTCGCCAGGCTGTTCCCCGGGCAGTCGGCGACGCGCAGCATGTTCCCGTACTGGCGTATCGCAGGTCCCGTGTAGCTCTGGCGGAATTCGATCAGCACGTCGGGATTGATCGCGCACAGCCTGTCGTGGATGTCGGTCATCAGCCTGTCGACCGCCGCCGGAATGTGGCGAAAGTCCCTGCCGGCGTAGTCTTCGGCGACCGCCGGATCGGCGCCGTATATCCTGAAGCAGTCGATGAAATCGAGCTTGAGCCCGTCGAGGCCGCGCGACTCGACCGCGTCCGCGAGCGTGGAGACGATGAATTCGCGAACCTCCGGAAAGCGCGGGTCGAGGACGCAGATTCCCATGTTGGTGTCGGACTCGTCGAGAAACTTCCCTTTGAACCTTTCCCGGTTGGCGCTGTCGTGGCCGACGAACGCCACCGAATACCACATCATCACCTTGATCCCGAGCGCATGCGCCTTCTTTACGAAATCGCCGATGTCGGCGAATCTTTCCGGCGCGACCTTCCAGTCGCCGGAGAAGCGGAAATCCGTGCCGTTGTCCGCCGTCTCCCAGCCGTCGTCGATTATGAGCGTCTTCATCCCGAGCTTCGACGCCTTTTCCAGCTCGGCCAGAAGCGTCTCGTCCTTGACTTCGTGGTGGAATGCGTACCACGACGAATAGAGCGGTTCGAACGCGCTTTCCGGCGTGAAGGCGTCGGTGTAGCCGTTCGCCTGCGATATCCAGCGCGAGGCGTCGGCCGCAATCTTGCCGTACCGTTCCGTGCGGCGGTCGAAGAGGAATTTCGTCTCGTATTCCTTTATCGGCGCCTCGTCGGCCTCGAACATGCGCCACGTGCAGCCGAGCCTGCATACCGTCTCGCGCACCCCGCACTGCATCGAGACGTTCCGCTCGGCCTCGCTCGAAGCCACCGTGAACACATTGTTTTCGTGCGGATCCTTGAAGCAGTATATCGGGGCGGACGAGGCTATGTTGGACCCGAAGAATCCCGCCCATTCCGCAGGCAGCCCGTCGCCGCCGTAGGGCGTCCAGATGTATTTCGCCCCGCCCGTCGGCACCGCGATCTCGACGAGAAACTTCGGCGGACGCGCCTCGTTCTCGCGCCTCAACCGTACGACAAGTTCGCTGCGCCCCTCCTCGAGCGCCCTCGTCTCGACGGCGAATTTCCACCCGTCCGGCTCGGCGCACAGGATATGCGCGACGTCGCCTTTGAAAACCTCGGCGAAACCCTCCCAAGCGCCGTCGGGCGCGGAATGAACCGCGCCCGCGACGGCAATACACGCAAAAACTACAGCTGGCTTCATATGCATGCTTTTACATCGCCGAGAACTTGAATTCGCCATCGGGACGGATTCTCGAACCGTCCTCCTGGACCTCGGTGAGCCGCGATTCCGGAACCGTAAACTCGACCGTCGTCTTCTCGCCGGCCTTGAGCGGAACGCGCTTGAACCCTACGAGCTGCTTGATCGGATGCCCCTTGCCGGCGTTCGGCGTCGAGACGTAGAGCTGCACGACCGCCGTCCCGTCGCGGTCGCCCGTGTTCGCCACGGGAACCGAAGCCTTGGCGTCGGCGCCCTTCGGCGCGCTCGCTTCGATCTCGCCGTATTCGAACTTTGCGTAGGAAAGCCCGTATCCGAACGGGAAGAGTATTCCATCGGTCATGTAGCGGTATCCGCGCCCGGCCATCGAGTAGTCTTCGAACGGCGGCAGATAGCTCTCGTCGACCGGGAAGGTTATCGGCAGACGGCCGGTGAAATCCTCCTTGCCGAACAAGACGTCGGCGAGTCCGTTGCCGCCCTCCTCGCCGGCGTACCACGCGAAGATGACCGCGTCGGCGGCGTCGAGAACCGGCTGGAGCGCAATCGGCGAGCCGCCGGTCACGACGACGACGACCTTCTTGCCGCACTCCTCGCGCTGCCATTTCAGATGCGCGATGACTTCGAGCTGCTTCGCCGGCAGCGAAAGCGTCGCGCGGTCGCCGTTCATCGGGCCGGTCGCTATCGACTCGCCCTCTTCGCCCTCGAACGCGTTGGTGTTGCCGACGACGGCGATTATCGTGTTGCCGTCCCACGGTACGTTCGTGTTGAACCCTCCGTCGCCGTAGAGGTAGCCGGCCGCGAAGCCGACGAGAATTCCGGGGTCGACCGCGCCCATGATGCCCTCGAGATAGCTTACGTAGTGGTCGGAAAGCCCGTAATAGTTGCCGAACAGCGTGTAGATGTCGGTCGAGCCCGCGCCGCATATCGAGTAGGTTCCGTCATGCGGATTTAGCGGAAGTATGCCGTTCTCGTTCTTGAGCAGCACCATCGATTCGCGCGCGACCTTGCGCGCCAGCGCGCGGTGTTCGGCGCAGCAGAGATTGGCCGGGTCGGCGCTGTTGTACGGGCAGTCGGGATCGTCCCCGATTATGCCGAGTTTGTAGCGCGTGATCAGCAGCTGCACGAGCGCCTGGTCGATCTCGGCCTCGGTCACCAGCTCGAGCTCGACCGCCTTGACGAGGTTGGCCATGCAGTTGCCGCACTCCACGGTAAGTCCGTTCTTTATCGCCAGCGCCGCCGCTTCGGGCGGAGTGTCGACGATGTGGTGCCCGCTCCAGATGTCGCAAACCGCCCCGCAGTCGCTCACGACGTGCCCCTGGAATCCCCACTTCTCGCGCAGTATCTCCTTGAGCAGAAAACTGCTCGCCGAGGCGCTTTCGCCGTACACGCGGTTGTACGCGCCCATGACCGCCTCGACGTTGCCCTCCTTGACGCACATCTCGAACGCCGGCAGATACGTCTCGTAGAGATCCTTCTTCGACGGATGCACGTCGAAGCCGTGGCGCAGACGCTCCGGACCCGAATGCACCGCATAGTGCTTGGCGCACGCCGCCGCCTTCAGATACACCGGGTCGTCGCCCTGCACGCCCCTGATGAATGCCGAGCCCATCGTCCCGGTCAGGAACGGATCCTCTCCCCACGTCTCCATCCCGCGTCCCCAGCGCGGATCGCGGAAGATGTTCACGTTCGGACTCCAGAAGGTGAGCCCCGCGTTCTGTCCGCGCCAGCCCTTCGACGAGCACTCGAAATACTTGATTCTGCCCTCTTCGGCGATCACCTCGCCCACCTGCTTTATCAGCTCGGGGTCGAACGTGGCCGCCATGCCTATCGGCTCGGGGAACACGGTCGCGCGGCCGTTGCGCGCGACTCCGTGGAGCGCCTCGCTCCAGAGATCGTACGCCGGCAGGCCGAGACGGTCGATGGCCGGCGCGTGGTTCTGCAACTGCGCCACCTTCTCCTCCAGCGTCATCTGCGCCACCAGCGCCGCCGCCTTCGCGCGGAAATCATCCACGCAGGGACGATCTCCCGCCGCACACTCGAACCCCGCGGCCAATACGGCCGCCGCCACAATCGCAATCGTTGTTCTGTTCATTTTGCTCCTTTTGCAATTTTGCACCATTATATCATATGACAGGCCCGCCGCACAAGCGAAATCATGTTGCGGAAATTGTACGCCGCCTCCATCCCGATGACTGCCCCCTGTCCATCGGGATGGAGAGGGGGTGGTCATCGGGATGGACAGGGGTCGTGCATCGGGATGGGCTACTTGATGAGAACCGGACAGGCGATGGACGGCTTTTTGACGCTCGCCGAGCCGTATCCGACCCCGTCGACCATCATGCCCGTCACTTTGACCGTCACCTTCTTCATCTTCGGCGTCTTGCCCGATTTGTTGAGCGCATCCGCCTTGAACGAGCCCTTGACGGTCCCCTTCTTGGCGGCAT